>JALWJU010000369.1 GCA_026997055.1 Paracoccaceae bacterium
CTGCGAAGCTGCGCCCTGTTGTTCTCGAATGTGCCGCCGTCATGCCGGGTCCGGTACTGGCAGCAGGGGCCCGGGCCTCGCCCGGTGCGGGGGGGAATCTCCGCGCGCCGGAAGCGCGTTTTTCCGCAATGACCGCCTCTCCCTTCCCGGGCCTCTTCCGGACTCAGGTCAGCTTGCGCAGCAGGTGCAGGAACACGGCCTGCTCGCTTTCCGAGAGCGGCGCCAGGGTCTCGGCGGTGACCTTGCGCCCGCGCTCCTCCAGCGCCTCGAACAGCGCGCGCCCCTCCCCGGTCAGCGAAACGATGGTACGGCGCCGGTCGCTCCTGTCGCTTTCGGTCCGCACCAGCCCACGCCTGCCCAGCCGGTCCACCACCCCCTTGATCGTCGCCGCATCCATGGCCGTGAGCCGCCCGAGCGCATTCTGGCTCAGCGCGCCCGCCTCGGCCAGCTTGGCCAGCGTTGCGAACTGCATCGAGGTCAGGTCGGGAACGGCCCGGGAAAACAGCGCCATATGCCTTTGCAGAGCGCGGCGCAGCAGGAATCCGGCCTGGTCATCAAGGCGATAGGGAGGCTGTTGCCGGGTATCGCTCATCCTGTCGCTCATCCGCCGAGGGTGGCCTAATTCGCATCCCGAGTAAAGCCATCGCCGCCCGGCAGGAGCAGCGAGGCGTCTCCGTAGGAGAAGAAGCGGTATTCCTCGGCAATGGCATGGGCGTAGATTTCGCGGATCCGCTCCATGCCCATCAGCGCGCTGACCAGCATCATCAGGGTCGATTTCGGCAGGTGGAAATTGGTCATCAGCGCATCGGTAATGCGGAAGCGGTAGCCGGGGGTGATGAAGATGTCGGTCGCCCCTTCCCATGGCTCCATGTGCCCGTCGGGGCGGGCAGCGGTCTCGATCAGCCTGAGCGCCGTGGTGCCTACCGCGATCACCCGGCCGCCGGCGGCGCGGGTGGCGTTGATCTCCTCGGCGGCGCGGGCCGAGACGCGGCCGCGCTCTGCATGCATCCTGTGCTCGGCGATATCCTCGACCTTGACCGGCAGAAAGGTCCCCGCACCCACATGCAGGGTGACATGGGTGAATTCCACCCCCCGCTCGCGAAGCCGGGCGAGCAGTTCGTCATCGAAATGCAGCGAGGCGGTGGGGGCGGCCACGGCACCGCTGTGGCGGGCGAAGACGCTCTGGTAATCCTCGCGGTCGCGCTGATCGGCCGGGCGGCGGGCGGCGATATAGGGCGGCAGGGGCATCTGGCCGGCCTCGGCCAGGGCGGCGTCGAAATCATCGCCTGCCAGATTGAAGGCGATCAGCGCCTGGCCCTCGCGCTTCTCCAGCAGGCGCGCGCCGAGCCCGGCGGCGAAGCGCAGTTCCTGGCCCTCGTGCCACTTGCGCAGGGGGCGGGCCAGGACCCACCATTTCTCCTCGCCCGCCGGCTCCAGCAGCGTCACCTCGACGCGCCCCCCCTCGCTCCCGTCCGGCAGGATGCGCCGGCCCGAAAGCCGGGCGGGCAGCACTTTCGTATCGTTCAGCACCAGACGGTCGCCCGGCGCGAGCCAGTCGGCCAGATTGGCCACGCTGTCGTCCACCAGCCGCGCGGGCGTGGCCACCAGCAGGCGCGCGGCCCGGCGCGGGCGCACCGGGCGGGTAGCGATCAGCGCCTCGGGCAGGTCGAAATCGAAATCCTCGAGTTTCAGCGATCCGTTCCCGTTTTCGGGCGCGGACCTTTCGGGCCCGGAGCGGGGCTTGGTGTGAGGCGAGGGATCGGACATGGCATTTCACTCCGGCAGTTCGGGCGGCGGCTTGCGGAAAAGTTCACGAAACATCGCCGGAGTAAAGATCGAAAGCGGGTTGACGCTGACCTTCGGCTCCTCCGGCGTGCCCCTGAGCGTATAGGTAAAGCCGATCAGCCCCTCCCCCCTGCGGGTAAAGAGCTGGCCGATCGAATTGAGGATATAGAGCGGCGAAAGCACTCCGGCCAGATCCATCTCCCCGCTGCCCAGCCGATAGGTGCCATCCATGGAAATCCCCAGCGACGAGCCCACGGCGCTGCCTTTGGAGATGATCACCTCATGCGGGGTCAGGCGAAAGCGCGCCTCCACCGTCTGGAAAAGGATCCCTTCTTCCTCCACCTGCTCAAGCAGGCCCACCACCGAAATCGCCCCCAGCAGCTCCAGCAGCGCCGGGGCCGAAGAGGTGCGGATACGCTCGATCTCCAGCTTGCCGTCATAGACCCCCTCGCTCGGATGCGGGGCCAGCGTCAGGGTCATCTCCCCCCCGCGCGAGGAGCGGAACACGCCAGCCGCCCGAAGCACCCCGCCGGCATCGGAAGAACGGATGCGAAAGGCCGTCCCCGCCGCCTGGGGCGCGACCACGCCGGTAATCCGCGGGCCTGCATTGACCCGGGCCGCGAAATTGCCGTGCACCCCCCCGGCGCGGTCGAGCCCGGCGGTGAAGTCGGTCAGCACGATCCCCTCGCTGATCTTCAGCCGGTCGAGGCGGATATCCACCGGCGCCTCGCCAGTGCCGCCGTCCGCCTCTTCCCCGCCCGGGGCCGGTTCGCCGAAGGAAGCCCGGCTCATGTCGGCGCTGCCGCCATTGACCCGGATCGCCACCGGCCGGCCGGGGCCGCGCGAGGCGATGCTCACCGGCGCATCCAGCCAGCCGAGCAGCCGCACCCGCTCGAATACCGCTTCCTCGAATCCCCCTCCGGGAGCAAGCCGCACCAGCCCTTCGGCTTCGAGACCGGGAGCGGAAATCTCCAGCCGCTCGACGCTGACCGGACTGCCCAGATGGCCGCGCAGCATGAGCCGGCCGGTCTGGTTGCGCGCCTTGCGCCAGTTCAGTTCGGGAATGCGCAGCTCCAGCCGGTTGAGATCGGAAATCAGCCGATAGGCCGGCGCCGCGCCCCGGGCGAAATCGAGACTGAGCTGCCCGCGCCCGCTACCGCTCACGCTGCCCCTTGGCAGGCCGATGCGAAATTCCTCGAGCAGCCCCTGGTCAAGCACGATTTCGGCCTCCAGATGCGACCGGCCATCCGCCTCCGGGCCGATCCGCGCATACCAGCTGCCCGTGCCCGCGGCCGCGCCGATCCGCGCCGCCCCGGATATCTCGACATGAGCGTTGTCCACCTCGAAGCGCAGCCTTTCCGCCCGCAGGGTCCGGCCGGGCACCAGCACATCCGAACGCACCTGCTCCATCGCCCCCTCAAAGGCGAATTCCACCTCTTCCGGGCGCAGTACAGGCCCCATCACCAGCGCCACCCGGCCGCGCGCCTGCAATTGCCCGTCCGCCACGTCCGGACCGAACCGGGTGGTGCGGAAGATCCGGTAGGGCTCCTTCGAAAGTATCGTCAGCACTGCCTTCAGAGGGCCGGCAAGCTGCACGTCCACCGTGGCCGGGGCCGGCTTCACGCGCATGTCGGGGATGGTGAAGACGGTGCCGGCGATGAAGACCTTGCCGGCTTCGCCTTCCGCTTCGCCTGCCTCCCCCGCCCCCTGCGCTCCCTGCGCATCGCCGTTGTCGCCGCCCGCTCCCGCACCCTCTCCCCA
>JALWJU010000370.1:0-6303 GCA_026997055.1 Paracoccaceae bacterium
AACTTCATGGAATACCGGAATGGACCGCCCCTGCCGGGCCATGCCCCGCAGAGGCGCCAGCGCAATCTTCGGCAGAATTTCCAGACGTTCGGCTGCAGCAGCTTTCCTTTTCCAAAGGCGAGGGCGGTGAGCGGCTTTGGCCGAATGTGCCGGGGCGAAGCCCTTTTGCCGGGCATGGCCACCGCCCCCTTGCCAAATGCGGGCAACCGGCGGCGCGGGATGGATCGAGGGGTGGATGGGGCTTTTCGGTATCCTTTCAAAATATGGTGAACTATCTGTTCTTATTGTCTGGCTAAAATGAAATGGTGCCCCCACACGGACTCGAACCGCGGACCTACTGATTACAAATCAGTTGCTCTACCAGCTGAGCTATAGGGGCATGGGGGCGGTTTACGGTGTCTGGAGGATGCGTGCAAGGGGTAATGGAGCCCGGCCTGGAGCGGATGGATCCGGTTTCATGCCATCAGCCCCCCGAGCGATTTTTCTGCCGGATTGCCGGGGTTTCCTCGGGGGGCGGGATACGGGCGCGTTGCGCCCCATGCGCCGCGACCCCTGCAAAGGCGCCGGTCTGCGAGGCGCGGCGCGGGGATATGGGGACAGCCGGAAGGGCAGGCGCTCCACGAAAGCTCCGCAATGGCGGCACGGATAGCGGCGAAACTTTTCGCGACGGAATTCCCCGAGCCCGGCGTATCACTCCTGTCAGGCCAGCGAGGCGCCGGGCGTGCAACCCTATCCCCATGGACTGTCCCGCCGCATGTCCGATCCTCGCTGGCCCTGGCGCTTCCGGCGGAGCGCTCCGGCGAAGACCCGTGAGCGGCCGCGCCATGGAAATCCCGTGGAAGATCCCGTGCCATTTCACCCGTCCACGACCGGAAACCTCTTGTCGCGTTGACCCGGGCGGGGTTTTCTTCTAGGCACGGGGCACGCACGACTTGCGCCTCATGAGCAGGCGGGCCAGGGGGATCGTGCGCCACCGACGAAGCGGGCGCGAAATGTCCGCCAACACACGGACATACATGACCAGATTCAGCGACCTGAAACTCAGCCCGAAAGTCCTCAAGGCCATTGAGGAAACCGGCTATGAAACTCCCACGCCGATCCAGGAGGGCGCGATTCCGCCGGCGCTCGAGGGGCGCGACGTGCTGGGCATCGCCCAGACCGGCACCGGCAAGACCGCGGCCTTCACCCTGCCGATGGTGTCGATGCTGGCGCGCGGGCGGGCCCGCGCCCGGATGCCGCGCTCTCTGGTGCTCTGCCCGACGAGGGAACTGGCCGCCCAGGTGGCGGAGAATTTCGACGCTTACGCCAAATATGTAAAGCTGACCAAGGCGCTGCTGATCGGCGGCGTGAGCTTCGGCGAGCAGACCAGGCTCATCGACCGGGGCGTGGATGTGCTGATCGCGACGCCCGGCCGCCTGCTCGACCATTTCGAGCGCGGCAAGCTGCTTCTGACCGGCGTGCAGATCATGGTGGTGGACGAGGCCGACCGGATGCTGGACATGGGCTTCATCCCCGATATCGAGCGCATCTTCGGGCTGGTGCCGTTCACCCGGCAGACGCTGTTCTTCTCGGCCACCATGGCGCCGGAGATCGAGCGCATCACCAATACCTTCCTGTCCGCGCCGGTGCGCATCGAGGTGGCCCGCCAGGCCACGGCGTCGGACACCATCACCCAGGGGCTGGTGGAGTTCCGCGCCACGCGAAAGGACCGCGCCGCCAGCGAAAAGCGCCGGCTCTTGCGCGCGCTGATCGAGGCCGAGGGGGAGGCGCTCACCAATGCCATCATCTTCTGCAACCGCAAGGTGGATGTGGATATCGTCGCCAAGTCGCTGAAGAAGCACGGCTTTGACGCCGCCCCGATCCATGGCGACCTGGACCAGTCCCAGCGCATGGCGACGCTGCAGGGCTTTCGCGACGGGGCGCTGAAATTCCTCGTCGCCTCCGACGTGGCCGCGCGCGGGCTCGACATTCCCAATGTGAGCCATGTGTTCAATTTCGACGTGCCGGGCCACGCCGAGGATTACGTCCACCGGATCGGGCGCACCGGGCGCGCCGGTCGCAGGGGAAAGGCGATCATGATCGCCGAACCTCGCGACGAAAAGAATCTCGATGCGGTGGAGCGCCTGATCGGCACCAAGGTGCCGCGGATCGACAATCCGCTCAAGAAAGCCGGCAGGGCGGAAGCCGACGCAGCCCCGCCCGCCGAGAAGGGCGGAGAAAGGGCCGGGGAGAAGGCTGAGAAGAAGGCTGGGGAGAAGACAGCCCGCCGGCCCAAAAAGGCCGGCAAGCCGGCACGCCCCGCAGCCGAAGAGAGCACTCCGCCCGCCGAAAAGGCGCAGGAGAAAAAGCGCGCCTCCCGCAGCCGCAGATCGCGCAGCGGCGGCAAGGACAAGGAACAGGACGCCAGGAAACAGAGCGCCCAGGAGCCGGTGATCGGCATGGGCGACCACCTGCCCGGCTTCATCGCCAGGAGCTTCGACGAACGCCGCGAGGGCTGAACAGGCCGGCCCCGCGGCGCGCCTCCCGAATTTTCGCGGAAAATTCGCCGCCCGCCTCACTTCGTGCCGAAGAGACGCCGCCACAGCGGCGCAATGAAGCGGCTGCCCGGCACCAGCAGGGCCAGGCCCAGCATCAGGCCGAAAAGCCCGTCGAACAGGGCGCCCGCCCCCCAGCGCACCGCTCCCTTCACCTCCGGGGGCACCGCTTCGGCAGCCTGCCCGGCCCAGATCTCGATCAGATGCGCAGGCGCTGCCCAGCCCAGTTCCTCGAGCCCGTGCAGCACGATCGCGCCTCCCACCCACAGCATCGCCACCGTCCCCACCACCAGCAGCCCGACCATGAAGCCGGGCATGGAGGCCACCAGCTTGCGCCCCAGCCAGCGTGTCAGGCGCAGGCGCCCGCGCCGGGCCATCACATAGCCCAGATCATCGGCCTTGACGATCAGCGCCACCGACCCGTAAACCAGAACCGTGATCCCCAGTCCGACCATGGCCAGCGTCGCCCCGGTCAGCCAGAGCGAATCCCCGGGAACAGCCGCCAGTGCAATGGTCATGATCTCCGCCGAGAGGATGAAATCGGTCTTGATCGCGCCCCGTACCCTGGACTCTTCCAGATGCGCGGGGTCCTGCGTCTCCGTCTCTTCTTCCCGACCATGCTCCGCCCTGCCCGGCCAGGCCCAATGCAGCACCTTCTCGGCGCCTTCGAAGCACAGATAGGCCCCGCCCAGCATCAGCAGCGGCGCGATTGCCCAGGGCGCGAAAGCCGACAGCAGCAGCGCCGCCGGCAGCAGGAATACCAGCTTGTTGCGCAGGCTGCCGAGCGCGATGCGCCCGACCACCGGAAGCTCGCGCCGTGCCGCCAGGCCCTGTACATATTGCGGGGTCACCGCGGCATCGTCGATCACCGCTCCGGCTGCCTTGGCGCCGGCCTTGGCCGCCTGCCCGGCCACATCATCGACCGAGGCCGCCGCCATCTTGGCGATCGCTGCCACGTCATCCAGCAGAGCCAGCAATCCGCTCATCCATACCCTCGCATACCATCGCATGCCCCTGCATGCCCCTGCATGCCCTCGCGCGGTGCCCGACCGGCAGAACGCCCAGGCGGCCATCCCCGCTCCGGCCCCGGCCCGACCCGGACGGGTATGCAGCAGTCTACAGCCCCCTCCCCACGGCGCAAGACGCCCCGCACCGCAAACCGCTCCCTGCGGCATTCGGTCCGGGTTTTGCGCTAACAGCGCCAGCAACCGCCCCTGTTTACGCTAACATCCACGGAATAAACAATTTTTTAATTGGCCCTAAATTTCACCCCCCCTATATCGGGGCCGAGTTGCACCAGCTTGACCAGTTTAACCGGCCTGCATCGGGCCACCGGCCAGCGCGCCGGCCAATCGAGGGGGAACTACATGACCGTCACCATCGGCATTAACGGATTCGGCCGCATCGGCCGCTGCACCTTGTCCCATATCGCCGCGTCCGGGCGCAATGACCTCAAGGTGGTCAAGATCAACGCCACCGGCCCGATCGAGACCGCCGCCCACCTGATCCGCTACGACAGCGTGCACGGGCGCTTTCCCGGCGAGGTCAAGGTGGCCAATGGCACCATGGATCTCGGCCCCGGCCCGATGGAGATGTTCTCCACCTACGATCCGAACGAACTGGACTGGTCGGGCTGCGACGTGGTGCTCGAATGCACCGGCAAGTTCAACGATGGCGAAAAGGCCAAGGTGCATCTCGAGCGCGGCGCCGGCAAGGTGCTGATCTCGGCCCCGGCCAAGAACGTGGACAAGACCATCGTCTTCGGCGTCAACGATGCCGAGCTTGAAGCCAGCCACCGGATGGTGTCCAACGGCTCCTGCACCACCAACGGGCTCGCCCCGCTCGCCAAGGTGCTCAACGAGGCCGTGGGCATCGAGCGCGGCATCATGACCACGATCCACTCCTATACCGGCGACCAGCCCACGCTCGACCGCCGCCACAAGGACCTCTACCGGGCGCGGGCCGCGGCCATGGCGGTGATCCCCACCTCCACCGGGGCCGCGCGCGCCATCTCCGAGGTGCTGCCCGAGCTTGCCGGCAAGCTCGACGGCACCGCCCTGCGCGTGCCCACGCCCAATGTCTCGGCCATCGACCTCACCTTCGAGGCAGGCAAGGACGTGACTGTGGAGGACATCAACGAGATCGTGCGCGAAGCCGCCGAAGGACCGATGGGCCATGTGCTGGGCTACGACCCGGAGCCGAAAGTCTCGATCGACTTCAACCACACCGAGCAGAGCTCGATCTTTGCCCCGGACCAGACCAAGGTGATCGGCAGGCGCACCGTGCGCGTGCTGGCCTGGTACGATAACGAATGGGGCTTCTCGGCGCGCATGGCCGACGTGGCCGCGGCAATGGGCCGGCTCGGCTGAGCCCGCCCCCGGGCTCCAGGGCACACGCCCGCCAAAGCAACCCGCCAAAGAAACGAAAGCCCCGGCGCCCCGCGGCCCGGGGTTTTTGCTTGCCTGTACGTCCGTCAGCGGGCAAAACCAATGCACAGCAGAGGCAGAACCTTGACCGACAAGATCGCACTTGGCCTGGCCCTGGTGATCCTGGGGATCTTCGTCGCCGACCGGATCTGGTTTGGCGGCGGGCTGCCCGTATTCCTTGGCAAGGAACTGTTCCGCTTCTCCGAATATATCGCCTTCTGGCGCTGAGGATTTCGGGACACGATCGTATGCAGAGCCCTTGACCTCGCCCGCGAAACCCGCATGTTAGCGATAACAGGCTCCGCCGCGAGTCGCCTCCCAGACACTTTGCCGAGGAATTGCCATGCCCACCAAAGTCGCCATCAACGGTTTCGGCCGCATCGGTCGCCTGATCCTGCGCGCCGTCCACGAACTGGGCCGCGACGATATCGAGATCGTCGCCATCAACGACCTCGCGCCCATCGCCTCGGCGGCGCATCTGTTCGAATTCGACTCGGTGCACGGGCGCTTCGCAAAGCCGGTCAGCCATACCGAGGACACGCTGGACGTGGGTTCGGGGCCGATCCGCTTCACCAACGAGCGCGACCCGGCCAGGCTCGACTGGGGCGACGTGGATATCGTGTTCGAATGTACCGGGGTGTTCAAGGGCGAACGCGCGCTGGTGCATCTGGAAAACGGCGCCAGAAGGGTGCTGGTCTCGGCCCCTTCGGCGGGGGCGGACCGGACCATCGTCCATGGGGTCAACCACCACCTGCTCGGCCCCGGCGACCGGCATGTGTCCAACGCCTCCTGCACCACCAATTGCCTCGCGCCCCCGCTCAAGGTGCTCCACGAAAAGGTGGGCATCGTCAAAGGCTTCATGACCACGGTCCATGCCTATACCAGTTCCCAGCCGGTGCTGGATGCCGAGCAGAAGGACCTGCACCGCGCCCGCGCCGCGGCGATGAGCATGATCCCGACGACCACCGGCGCGACCCGGGCGGTCGAACTGGTGCTGCCCGAGATGAAGGGCCGCCTGGGCGGGGTCGCCATTCGCGTGCCCACGCCCAATGTCTCCTGCGTGGACATGACCTTCGAAGCCGCGCGCACGACCAGCGTCGAAGAGATCAACGACGCCATCCGCGCAGCCGCCGAGGGCCCGCTCAAGGGAGTGCTGGCGGTGACCGACAAGCCGCTGGTCTCGATCGACTTCAACCACGATCCCAGCTCGTCCCACTTCGCCACCGACCAGACCCATGTGATCGGCGGCGACATGGTGCGCTTCCTCACCTGGTATGACAATGAATGGGGCTTTTCCTGCCGGATGCTGGACACGGCGCGGGAAATGGCCCGCTACCTGTAGG
>JALWJU010000370.1:6313-14192 GCA_026997055.1 Paracoccaceae bacterium
GCGGGCCTCATCGGTGCCGCGGCCGGGAAAGCTTCGTGAAAGATCCTGCGATTCGAGGGCCGCACTGCGCGCGGTCCCGATTTTTCGCAGAAAAATCGGGGTCGGGGCGAAAGAGCGGTATTGCCGCATGGCATTTCCGCCAGGGCGCGGAGGGCGCTTTGCGGCTTTCGGGATGCGTTAACCATGTTTTAAGCCATTTCGCCCAGACTCGGGACAGGTTCGGTCCCAGCGCGGCGGGAGCTTTCGCATCTTGCGCATCCTGGGAAAATTCCGCTGAGGGTTTTCGCGTAGTGCCCGGGATCTGCCTTGTCTCTTCCTTGCTTTGTCGCAGGCGGAAATGGAAATTCTCTGGGATCAGGTCGGGCGGGACGAATGGGAGGCGCTGGGCGACAGCCTGCGCGCGCCCATGGCCCAGAGATGGAGCTATGGCGCGGCGCATGAGGCGCTGGGCGGGCAGGTGGTGCGCGGGGTGATCCGCCGGGCCGGCAGGCCGATCGGCCTGTGCCAGGCGCTTTTGCGCCGGTTGCGCCCCGGGCTCGGGATCGCACTCATCAGCAACGGGCCGCTCTGGTTCACCGACAGCCACGAGGAGCGGGCGCAGGCGCTGGCGCTGATCCGGCGCAGCCTGCCCCTCGGGCGTCCGCGCCTGCGCCTGGTCACCCCGGCCGACCCCCTGCCCACGCGCCGCCGGCTGGTGCTGAGCCGCCCGCTCTTCACCTGCCGCCGCGCCCTTCCCGCGCATCGTGAGGAACTGCACGGGAAGTGGCGCAACGCCTTGAGGAAGTCCGAAAGATCCGGGCTGAGCCTGAGCCACCGGCAGGCCCGGGAGCGGGAGCTTCTGGCACTGCTGCAGGACGATCTGCGCCAGCAGGCGGCGCGGGGGTATCGTGCCTTGCCCGCGGCTTTCACCCTGGCCTGGCAGGCCGGTGCGGCGCAGGAGCTGCGCCTGTTCGCCGCCCGCCGGCGGGGGGAGGTTCATGCCCGCGCCCTGGTGCTGCGCCATGGCAACACCGCCACCTATCACATCGCACATAGCAGCGAGGCCGGGCGCAGGAGCGGGGCGGCGCGGCTGGTGCTGTGGCATATCTTCGGGGAGCTGGCGCGCGCGGGGGTAGAGGAGATCGACCTCGGGCGGATCGACCGCGCAAGGGCGCCTGGGCTGGCCCGTTTCAAACTGGGCAGCGGGGCGCGGCTGCAGCGGCTGGGGCCCACGGCGCTGCTGCTGTGATCTGCCCGGAGCGGTACGGGGCGCGGCGGCCAGGCTCAGGAGAATTTCGCCAGCAGCGCCTCGCGGACTCCGCCGGGCACGAAGGAGGAGATGTCGCCGCCCAGCCGGGCGATTTCCTTGACCAGTTTCGAGGCGATCGCCTGATGGCGGGCCTCGGCCATGAGAAACACGGTCTCGACCGTGTCGTCCATGGCCCGGTTCATGCCGACCATCTGGTACTCGTATTCGAAATCCGCCACCGCGCGCAGGCCGCGGATGATGATCTGGGCGCCCACGTCGCGGGCGCAGTCGATCAGCAGGTTTTCGAACGGATGGGCGACGATTTCGGTGCCGCACCGGGCGGCGAGGCCGGCGCATTGGGCCTCGACCATGGCCACGCGCTCCTCGAGCGAAAACAGCGGGCCCTTGTCGCGATTCACCGCCACCCCGATCACCAGCCGGTCCACCAGCGCCGTGGCACGGCGGATGATGTCGAGATGACCCAGCGTGATCGGATCGAAGGTGCCGGGATAGAGGCCAATGCGCATGTTCGTCCCTCCTTGCTCCGGGCGCACGCTGGCATCATTGCGGCGGCAAAAGCAAGGATTTTCCGCGTTGCGGCATGGGGAGACGCAGCGGCACCGTGCCCGGCACCCCGGGTGCGGCGGGTCGGATTGCCCGGCGCCGCCGGGTCGGCGCCCCCGCTCAGTGGCCCATGATCATGCCTTGCAGGGCGCTGTTTTCATGGGCCAGTTCGTCGAGCCGGGCCTTGACAACGTCGCCGATCGAGATCACCCCGATCATGGTTTCGCCCTCCATCACCGGCATGTGGCGAAAGCGCCCCTCGGTCATGCGCCCGAGCACCTCGTCGGCGGTGCAATTGGCGTCGCAGGTGATCAGATCGCTGGTCATCAGCTCGCTGACCCGGTCGCGCAGGCAGGCCGGGCCGCGCCGGCCCAGTTCGCGCACGATGTCGCGCTCCGAGAGGATGCCCTCGGGCATGGTCCCGTCGGACGACACGATCAGCGCGCCGATGCGCTTTTCCGACAGCAGGCCGGCGGCGTCGCCAATGCTGGTATCGGGCGCGATGGTGAACACCCCTCCCACCGGCTTGCTCCTGAGTATCTGGCTGACGAGCATGAGGCCCTCCCGTTCTGGCAGTGGTCCTGCCCCTACCCTCGCCCGCCCTGCGACATTCTGTCAAGCCCGCCTGTCGCCTGTCCCGGCCTCCCTTCAGGCCATCCGCCGGGCCAGTTCTTCCAGCCGCGCCACCTCGGCGCGAATCCCGGCGACCAGTTCGCGCGCGACCAGCGACAGGCGCTCCACCCGCTGGTCGGCGGCGTGACGCAGCAGATAGAAGGCGCGCGTCAGGCTGACTTCGCCCGCCAGCACCCGGACAAGCTCCGGGGCGAAGGGCAGGATGAAATCGTGGGTGATGCCGACGCCCCCCGCGTGGCGCAGATAGCCAAGCTGCACCGCCACCAGGTTGGAGGCCAGCGCCACCCGTTCGAGGCCCAGTTCGGTGAGGAAGTCGAGCTCCGGGTAGAAGATCATGTCCTGGATGTAGCCCACCAGGGGATGCGCCTTCAGATCGTCCAGGGATTTGATCTCGGGGTGTTTTTTCAGGTAGTCGCGACAGGCGGCGAAGTGCAGGTGGTAGTCGGTGATCTTCTCGACCAGCACGCGGCCGGTCTGGGGCGGCGATACGGTAATGGCCATGTCGGCCTCGCGCTTGGACAGGTTGATCACCCGCGGCAGCGCCACGATCTGCAACTCCAGTTCCGGGTGGCGGCGCGAAATCGCGGCGCAGACCTGGGGCAGGACGTAGGAGGCGCAGCCATCGGTGGCGCCGATGCGCACCTGACCGGCAAGCCGCCCGCCGCCGCGCTCGAGCGCATCGAGCCCCTCGTTCACCGCCTGTTCGGCGCGCTCCGCATGGGCCAGAAGCCGCTCGCCGGCCCCATTGAGCGCATAGCCCCGTGGGGATTTCGCAAAGAGCGGCTGGCCCAGCGCCTCTTCGAGCCGGGCCACATGGCGGCCCACCGTGGCGGCGTCGCATTTCAGCTGGCGCGCCGCGGCCGACAGGCTCTCGCCCCGCGCCACGGCGAGAAAGACGCGCAAATCGTCCCAATCCGGCCGGTCGGACATGGGCACCCCCATACCTGCATTATTGCAAAACCTCTTTGAGACACTGCCCCTTTTCCCGGCAAAAATGCAAGTCTATCCTGCCCGCGAGCTGAATGGACCTGACGGGAGAGACAGACATGTACGAGATCGGACATTTCATCGACGGCAAGCGCGTCAAGGGCACTTCCGGGCGCTTTGGCGATATCTTCAACCCGGCCACCGGCGAGGTGCAGGGGCGCGTGGCCATGGCGAGCCCCGGCGAGGTGGAACAGGCGATTGCCCGCGCCGCCGCCGCCCAGCCGGCCTGGGGGGCGATGAACCCGCAGCGCCGCGCCCGGGTGATGATGGAGATGGTGCGGCTTCTCAACCGCGACATGGACAAGCTCGCCGAGGCGCTCTCGCGCGAGCATGGCAAGACGCTACCGGATGCGCGCGGCGACGTGCAGCGCGGGCTCGAGGTGATCGAGTTTTCCATCGGTGCGCCGCATTTGCTCAAGGGCGAGTTCACCGACGGCGCCGGCCCCGGGATCGACATGTATTCGATGCGCCAGCCGCTGGGCGTGGTGGGCATCATCATGCCGTTCAACTTCCCGGCGATGATGCCGCTCTGGCACCTCGGCCCCTGCCTCGCCTCGGGCAATGCCGCCGTCTACAAGCCCAGCGAGCGCGACCCGTCGGTGGCGATGATGCTGGCGGAACTGTTCATCGAGGCGGGGCTTCCCGAGGGCGTGTTCCAGGTGGTGAATGGCGACAAGGAGGCGGTGGATACGCTTCTCGACAGCGACGTGATCCAGGGGATTTCCTTTGTCGGCTCGACCCCGGTGGCCAAGTATATCTACGCCCGCGCCACCGCTTCGGGCAAGCGCGCCCAGTGCTTCGGCGGCGCCAAGAACCACATGATCGTCATGCCCGATGCCGACATCGACCAGGCGGCGGATGCGCTGGTGGGCGCGGGCTACGGGGCGGCGGGCGAGCGCTGCATGGCGGTCAGCGTGGCGGTGCCGGTGGGAGACGAAACCGCCGACCGGCTGATCGAGGCGCTCATCCCGCGTATCGAGAAGCTGAAAGTCGCCCCCTACACCGCCGGCGAAGACGTGGATTACGGCCCGGTCGTCACCCGCGAGGCGCAGGAGCGCATCCTCGGGCTGATCAACAAGGGCGTCGAGGAAGGCGCGAAACTGGTGGTGGACAACCGCGACTTCAAGCTTCAGGGCTATGAAAACGGCTTCTTCGTCGGCCCGCACCTGTTCGACCATGTGACGCCGGACATGGAGATCTACAAGACCGAGATCTTCGGCCCGGTGCTCTCCACCGTGCGCGCGGGCTCCTACGAAGAGGCGCTCAAGCTCGCCATGGACCACGAATACGGCAACGGCACCGCCATCTTCACCCGCGACGGCGACACCGCGCGCGACTTCGCCCACCGGGTCAATATCGGCATGGTCGGCATCAACGTCCCGATCCCGGTGCCGCTGGCCTATCACAGCTTCGGCGGCTGGAAGAAGTCCATGTTCGGCGACCTCAACCAGCACGGGCCCGACGGCTTCCGCTTCTACACGCGCACCAAGACCGTGACTTCGCGCTGGCCCTCGGGGCTCAAGGAAGGCGGCGAGTTCCACTTCAAGGCGATGGACTGACCGCCTCCCCCTCCCGCATACCGGACGCCCCGCCCCCGGCGGGGCGTTTTCATTTTGCAAAACCGCATTAAGCTTTATATCTATTGCCACAGGCGCCAAGCCCCGCTAGCGTCCCGGCCTGCGATCGGGAGAGGTGATTCCGCCGCTTCCAGGCGTAACGGCGTAGCGGCATAAGAGGGTGTAGTCATGGCCGGTCTCTTCAGGATATTTCCCGAGCACAACCTGGTCTATGTGCGCTATTCCGGTCTGGCCACGATCGCCGACTACATGAAGGTGGTCCAGGAATACCCCCGGCACCCCGATTTCGACCTGCACCGGATCAATCTGATCGACCTGCGCTTCCTCGAGGATTTCGAGCGCGACTATGCTTCCGTGCTCAAGCTGCAGGCGCATACCGCCGAATTCGCCCTCTCCGCCCGGGCCGATATCCTGTCGATCACCGTTGCCCCGACGCCGGTCGCCCAGGAGGTCTCCAAGCTGGTCATGCGCTCCTGGGAGGGGCTGGACACGCCGGTGGTGCGACGCATCGTGCCGACCATGGAAGAGGCCAGCACCCTGATCGGCATGGATATCGAAACCCTCGAAGCCCTGATCAGACAGATCGCCTGAACCCGCACCGGGACCGGAAGCGCAGCCAGCCCGCCCCGGCGGCCCGCATACAGGGCGCGTCCCGCGGCACGAAGCGGTATGAAGCGGCACGAAGCGGTACGAAACCGCCGAAAGCCCCCACAAAACCCTTGCCAGAAAGAGGATTCCCTGCAACCCTCGGCCTTTTGAAGGGGGCAGACATGGCCAGCCACATTCCCGCTTTCAGCCTCGGTATCGAAGAAGAATACCTCCTGGTCGATCGCGACAGCTGCGAGCTGGCCGAGGCTCCCGAAGGGCTGATGGAAGCCTGCCAGAGCGAGCTCGAGGGCCAGGTAAGCCCGGAATTCCTGCAATGTCAGATCGAGACCGGCACCCGCGTCTGCGCCGACATCGCCGAGGCGCGCGAAGACCTGCGCCGCCTGCGCGCCAGCGTCGCCCGCCACGCGGCGCGCTACAACCTCGCCCCGATCGCCGCCGCCTGCCACCCCTTTGCCGACTGGAAGGACCAGCACCACACCGACAAGGACCGCTACAACGCGCTTTCGCGCGACCTCGCCGGGGTGGTGCGCCGGCTGCTCATCTGCGGGATGCATGTGCATGTGGGCATCGACGATGCCGATACACGTATCGACATGGTGAACCAGCTTGCCTATTTCCTGCCGCACCTGCTGGCGCTTTCGGCCTCCTCCCCCTTCTGGCAGGGCGAGGATACGGGGCTGGCGAGCTACCGGCTGACGGTATTCGACAACCTGCCGCGCACCGGCCTGCCGCCCCATTTCGCCAGCTGGTCCGAATACGAGCGCTCGGTACGGACCATCGTCGATCTCGGCCTGATCGAGGACAGTTCGAAAATCTGGTGGGACCTGCGCCCCTCGGCCCGCTTTCCCACCATCGAGGTGCGCATCTGCGATGTCTCGCCGCGCATGGAGACCGCGCTTTCCATCGCCGCGCTGATCCAGTCGCTGACCCGCTTTCTGTGGCGGCTCAAGGCAAGCAACCAGCGCTGGCGGATCTATGACAATTTCCTCGTCGGCGAAAACCGCTGGCGCGCCCTGCGCTACGGGCCGGGCGCCGGGCTGATCGACTTCGGACGGCGCGAAGTGGTCGGTTTCGCCGAACTTCTCGAAGAGATGATCGAACTGGTCGGCGAAGACGCCGAGGCGCTGGGATGCCTCGCCGAGGTCGAGAATGCCCGCGCGATCCTTGACCGGGGCATCTCTGCAGAACAGCAGCGCGCGGTCCTTGCCGATGCCCTGCAGGCCGGCCACAGCCGCGAGGTGGCGCTGAAGAGCGTGGTGCGGAAGCTGATCGAGGATTTCCACGCCGATTTGTAACCAGACCGGCAAGAGCCCGGACCCCGCCGCACCCGGCGGCACGCAGATATTTTCGGCTTGCAAAATTTCTGCAAGACTCGCTGACTAAACGGGTGTTCAATTCACCGCAGTTTCGCAGAGGGCTTCCATGGATTTCGCTTTGTCAGAAGAACAGCAGGCCATTTTCGACATGGCCCACGCCTTCGGGCAGGAAAAGATCGCCCCCTTCGCCGAGGAATGGGAGGCAGCCGGCACGATCCCCAAAGAGCTCTGGCGCGAAGCGGCCGCCCTGGGCTTCGGCGGGCTCTATGTGAGCCCGGATTTCGGCGGCTCGGGGCTCAGCCGGCTCGATGCGACGCTGGTCTTCGAGGCGCTGGCCATGGCCTGCCCGGCGGTGGGCTCGTTCCTGTCGATTCACAACATGGTCGGCGGCATGATCGACAAGTTCGCAACCCCCGAGCAGAAGGCGCGCTGGCTGCCCGACCTGTGTTCGATGGAGAAGATCTTCTCCTATTGCCTGACCGAGCCGGGCTCGGGCTCGGACGCGGCCGCGCTCAGGACCCGGGCGGTGGCCACCGAGAGCGGGTTCGCGCTCACCGGCACCAAGGCCTTCATCTCCGGGGGCGGCTATTCGGACGCCTATCTGGTGATGGCGCGCACCGGCGGGGACGGCCCCAAGGGGATCAGCGCGATGGTGGTCGAGGCGGGCACGGAAGGGCTCGGCTTCGGCGCGCCGGAGCGCAAGATGGGCTGGAAGGCGCAGCCGACTTCGATGGTAAACTTGGACAATTCGAACATCCCGGCGGAAAATCTGATCGGAAAACTGGGAGAAGGTTTCACTTATGCGATGTCGGCGCTCGATGGCGGCCGCCTCAACATCGCCGCCTCCGCCCTCGGCGCCGCCCAGAGCGCGCTCGACAGGACGCTTGCCTATATGGGCGAGCGCAAGGCCTTCGGACACACGCTCGACCAGTTCCAGGCGCTGCAATTCCGCCTTGCCGAGATGG
>JALWJU010000371.1 GCA_026997055.1 Paracoccaceae bacterium
GCCCACCCCCCTGCGCCTTGGCATTGCCGGACTGGGCACGGTCGGCATCGGCGTGGTGCGCATCCTGCGCAAGCATGCCGCCCTGCTCGAGGCGCGCGCCGGCAGGCCGGTGGAACTGGTTGCCGTCAGCGCGCGCTCGCGCGAAAAGGACCGGGGCGTGAGCCTTGCCGCCTATGCCTGGGAGGACGACCCGGTGGCGCTGGCCCGGCGCGCGGATGTGGATGTCTATATCGAACTGATGGGCGGCGAGGGCGGCGCGGCGAAAGCCTCGGTCGAGGCGGCGATCGGTGCCGGCAAGCATGTGGTCACCGCCAACAAGGCGCTGCTGGCCCATCACGGCCATGCCCTTGCCCTGGCGGCGGAAAAGGCCGGCGTGGCGCTCAGATTCGAGGCCGCCGTGGCCGGGGGAATCCCGGTGATCAAGGCGCTGACCGAGGGGCTCGCCGGCAACGAGATCACCCGCATCATGGGGGTGATGAACGGCACCTGCAATTACATCCTGACCCGGATGTATGCCGCCGATCTTCCCTATGAGACGGTGTTTCAGGAGGCCAGCGATCTGGGCTATCTCGAGGCCGATCCGACGCTCGACGTGGGCGGGATTGACGCAGCCCACAAGCTCGCCCTGCTGGCCTCGATCGGCTTCGGCACGCGGGTGGATTTCGCCGGGGTCGAGATCGAGGGGATCGAGCGCATCTCGATCCGCGATATCGAGCATGCGGCCGATCTGGGCTACCGGATCAAGCTGCTGGGGGTCGCGCAGCTCACCGGGCGCGGGCTCGAGCAGCGCATGAGCCCCTGCCTGGTGCCGGCCACCTCGCCGCTCGGCCAGCTCGAGGGCGGCACCAACATGGTGGTGATCGAGGGCGACGCGGTGGAGCAGGTGGTGCTGCGCGGCCCCGGCGCCGGCGAAGGCCCCACCGCCAGCGCGGTGATGGGCGACGTGATGGACATTGCCCGTGGCCTGATCCTGCCCGCCTTCGGCCAGCCCGCCGAAAGCCTCGAGCCCGCGCCCCCGGCCCGGGCCGCCACCCCGGCGCCCTATTACCTGCGCCTGCATCTGCTCGACAGGCCCGGGGCGCTGGGAAAGGTGGCCATGACGCTGGGCGAGGCGGGCGTGTCGATTGACCGGATGCGCCAGTACGGGCACGAGGCGCGCGTTGCCCCGGTGCTGATCGTCACCCACAAGACCACCCGCGCCGCGCTCGATCAGGCGCTGGAGGCGCTGGGGTGCAGC
This sequence comes from Paracoccaceae bacterium, assembly GCA_026997055.1. Taxonomy (GTDB): domain Bacteria; phylum Pseudomonadota; class Alphaproteobacteria; order Rhodobacterales; family Rhodobacteraceae; genus JAAEUB01. The sequence goes on from JALWJU010000371.1 coordinate 1,238, forward strand.
GACGTGGTCGAAGGGCAGCCGGTGGCAATCCGTATCGAGACTGTCTGAGGCTATCCGGGCCGAGCGGCGGGCGGATCAGTTCCAGCAGCTGACCAGCACGGTCATGTCGCGGGCCAGCGCCGAGAGGTCCACCGGGTCCAGCGCCGCGCCGCCCTGGCTCAGCCGGGGGGCGATGCCGTTCTGTTCGAGGAAGGCCGCGGCCAGGTCGCTTTTCACCGCGAAGCTGGTATTTTCGGGCAACAGGCGGCCCTTGCCGTCGGCGCGCGGGGCCAGCATGCCGATCACCGTTCCGTCGGGGCCGAGCACCGGGCCGCCGGCATTGCCGGGCTCGGCGGCGAGTTCGAGCCGGGCGATGCCCTGTTCGCCTTCCAGCCCGCGGATATCGGCCAGAGCGCCGAAGGTCAGGGTCGGGGCGCTGAGCGCGCCCTCATAGGGAAAGCCCGCCACGGCCACCGTCGCGCCAAGGCGCGCCTCGCCCGCGCGCAGTTCCGCCGCGCCCATCGGTGCCAGGGGCGTCTCGGGGCGCAGCAGGGCCAGCCCGCTGACCGGATCGGTGGCGGCCAGCCGGGCATCGTACAGCTCGTCGAGCGTGATTCTCCCGCAGCCGCGCACCGCCTCGGCGGTGGTCAGCACCGCGCCGTCCTCGCTGACATAGAAGCCCGAGCGCGCCACCGTGGGGCGGCGGATCTCGAGCCCGCTCATCAGGTCGATGCTCTGGGTCGCCTGGTCGAGCCCGGCATTGTCGGCCAGCACCACGCCGGGGATCGGCTTGAAGGTCGCGCGCATCTGCGCCAGCGCCATGTCGCGCATCCTTTCATCCCGCCTGTTGGGCCAGATCAGGGTGAAGCCCTTGACCGCGCCATCGGCGAGGGTTGCGTAGGTGTAGGAGGTGATCTCGTCATCCTGCCCGGAGATGGTGAATTCGCGCGCCTTGCGCTCGCGCGCGCCTTCGAGGGGGACGATCTTCAGGCTCTGCATGATGTCGTAGAGGCCGAACAGGGTATTCTGGTCGCCGGCCTGGCTGATCAGCACCACCCGCACGCCGCTGTCGCCCACGCTCCTGTAATGGGCGAAGGGTGCTTCGTAGCGGTCGAAGGTGACCAGCGAAAGCGGCAGGGCGATCTCGATTCCCGCGCCCTCGTCGCGCATCACCGCAAGGCCCAGCGAAGCCATGGCCGCCTGCACTTCGCCCAGCAGTTCGGCGCGCTGGCGGGTGGTGAGCACGCCGGTCGCTTCGTGGCCGCGCGCTGCCTGCCATGCGGCCATGGAGCGGCGGGTGCCCGGGCCGATGGCGCCGTCTATGGCGCTGTCGTAGAAGCCGGCCCATTGCAGCGCCTCCTGCAGGGCCATGCGCTGCTCGCGGCTGAGCGCGCGCTCGCTGGCGCGGGCCTGGGCGGGGGTCTCGTCGGGCAGGAAAGCCGGGTCGATCTGGCCGATGTCCTGGCCGGGCTTCAGCATGCCTGCCTCGATCAGCGCCATTTCACGCTGGGCCGTCGTCAGGATGCCGGTCGCGGGCAGGCCATGCGCCTCCTGCCAGGCGGCCATGGAGGCACGGGTTCCGGGACCGAAATCGCCGTCGATCGCGCCGGTATAGTAGCCGCCTTTCCGCAGGGCCACCTGCAGCGCCTGCCTTTGCTCGGCGGTGAGCCGGCGCTCGGAGGCGCGCGCCTCGGCCGGAGTTTCGTCCACCACCGGCGCGGCGCCGGCCGGGGAGGTGGCGGGCACGGCAACCACCTCGCCCGATGGGCCACCGGCAGCGGCGCCCACGGGCCAGAACTGCTGGCTGTATTCATGGCCGAGGGCGATGAAGGCATCTTCCGGGATTTCCCCGGCCGCCTTCAGCCGCCGCATCTCTGCCGTGGCCTGCGCGGCGCCGGGATAGGGGCCGAGCGCCACCGCGTACCAGCCGCCGGGCAGGCGGAAGCCCGCGACATTGGCGTGGCGGGTCGAACGGATGCGGATCCCGTCCTCGGCCGCGCGCAGGGTCGGATTGGCCTCGATCTGGATCCAGGCATCGCCCTGCTGCGCCGCCGCCGGTCCGGTAAAGGCGAATGAAGTAAAGGCGAATGAAAAGGTAAAAACAGCCATCAGCAGCGCAATGGCCGCGGCCAAACGGTTGGTCATGATACTCCCCCCGGATACTCCCTGTGGTCCCTGCGGACCTGTCAAAACCTTCATCTGCTCCGGTAGACACCATTTCACCGGGGAAGGTCAATATGCTGATGCCGTATCCGCCCGAGCGGTCCGCAGTATCCGCCCGAGCGGTCCGCAGTATCCG
>JALWJU010000372.1 GCA_026997055.1 Paracoccaceae bacterium
CCCCCATTCCGGGCATCGGTCCGGGCATTGGTCCGGGCATCCGTTAACAAGGCAGGATGCCGCGAAAGAGGCAAACTGGCAACCCCCCGGCCCGCCTTCCGGTTTTGGCGAGGAAACCGGGAGCGCGCCCGGCGCGGCGGAACCCGGACGCAAACGGCCGGATTCGCGGAGGGCGCATACGACATCGGAAACGGCGCGACCATCGCGATCCCTGCCCGTGGCCCCGCGCCCCCTCGCGGCACGATCGGCAAGGCGCGCCCTATTCGGCGGCAACCCCGTCGGTGAATTGCAGGCGGGCGAGGCGCGCATAGAGGCCGCCTTCGCTGACCAGTTCGTCATGACGGCCCTCGGCCACGATCCGGCCTTCGTCGAAGACCACGATCCGGTCGGCATTCTTCACCGTGGCCAGGCGGTGGGCGATGATGACGGTGGTACGCCCGCGCGACATCTCGTCGATGGCGCTCTGCACCAGGCGCTCGCTCTCGGCGTCGAGCGCGCTGGTGGCCTCGTCCAGGAGCAGCACCGGCGCATCGCGCAGGATCGCCCGGGCGATGGCGATGCGCTGTCTCTGCCCGCCCGAAAGCATCACCCCGCGCTCGCCCACCTGGGTATCGTAGCCCTCGGGCAGGCGGGCGAGGAAATCGTGCGCATAGGCCGCGCGCGCGGCCTCCTCGACTTCGGCATCGCTGGCGTCGGGTCGGCCGAAGCGGATGTTTTCGCGCGCGGTGGCGGCGAAGATCACCGCATCCTGCGGCACCAGCGCCATGTGGCGGCGGAAATCGTGGCGCGCGAGGCTGCGCAGGTCGATGCCGTCCAGCAGCACCGCGCCTTCGGTCGGGTCATAGAAGCGCTCGATCAGCTGGATGACGGTGGATTTGCCCGCCCCGGACGGGCCGACCAGGGCGACGGTCTCGCCGGGCCTTACCTCGAGGCTTACCCGGTCGAGCGCCAGGTGTTCGGGGCGCGCGGGGTAGCGAAAGCTTACATTGTCAAACCGGATCGCCCCCCTGACCGGAGCGGGCAGCGCGGCGGGCCGGGCCGGGTCGCGCACCGGATCATCGGCGCCCAGCAGCTCGACCAGCCGCTCGGTGGCGCCCGCGGCGCGCTGCAATTCGCTCCAGACCTCGGTCAGCGCGCCCACGCCGCCGGCGACCATCACGCTGAAGATAACGAACTGGATCAGCGCGCCCACGCTCATCTCGCCCGCGCGCACGTCGCGCATGCCGACCCACAGCACCCCGACCACGCCCGAAAAGATCAGCGCGATCACGATCACCGTCAGCACCGCGCGGGTGGCGATGCGCCTCCTGGCCGAAGCGTAGCTCTCTTCCGTCACCGCATCGAACTCGGCGCGCGAACGCGCTTCGTGGGTGAAGGCCTGCACCGTCTGCACCGAGGAGAGCGCCTCGGAGGCCTTGCCCGAGCTTTTGGCGATCCAGTCCTGATTCTCGCGCCCGAGCCGGCGCAGGCGGCGGCCCAGCAGCACGATGGGCACCACCACCGCCGGCACGATCAGCAGCACCAGCCCGGTGAGCTTGGGCGAGGTGTAGAGCATCAGCCCGAGCCCGCCGACAAAGATCAGCATGTTGCGCAGCGCGACCGACACCGAAGAGCCGATCACCGACAGGATCAGCGTGGTGTCGGTGGTGATCCGGCTCAGCACCTCGCCGGTCATGATCCGCTCGAAAAAGGCCGGGCTCATGGCGATCACCCGGGCAAAGACCGCCTCGCGGATATCCGCCACCACCCGCTCGCCCAGGCGCGTGACGAGGTAGTAGCGCAGCCCCGTGCCCAGCGCCAGGGCCAGCGCCACGCCAAGCGCGGCGAGGAAATACCGGTCGATCAGCTCGATCGTGGCGGTGGAAAAGCCGTCCACCACCCGGCGCACGGCGATCGGCATGATCAGCGAGATCGAGGCCGTGGCGACCAGCGCCGCCAGCGCCGCCGCCATCAGGCCCCGATAGGGGCGCAGGAAGGGCCACAGCCCCTTCAGCGCGCCGATCCTTTTCGACTTCTCCCGTTCCTCGGGCAGGTCTTTCGCCGGTCTTCGGGCCATGTGCGCACTCCTCTGGCGCCCCAGATAGCCCCCGGCCCGCCCCAGTGCAAGAGCGCTCCGGCGCGCCAGATGGTAGCGCCGCGGCTAGCCGGGGCGGACAAAAGCGCGAGCGGGAAGCGCGGACAGCTGCGAAAGGGCGGCACGGCACGACACGACCGGCGGGGCGCCGGAAACGGTGGTGGGTGATGAGAGACTCGAACTCCCGACATCTTCGGTGTAAACGAAGCGCTCTACCAACTGAGCTAATCACCCGCTCGCGTCCTCATACCCAGCCGGCGAACCCTGCGCAAGCCTCATCGGAGCGCTTCATCGGAGCACGCCGCCTTCTTCGCCGCCAAAACGCGCAACCCTTGACCGAATCCGGTAAAATCCGCACATAGCCCCCACGGGACATGTGTGGGAGACCCGGATGCGTGATGACAAGTGTTTCGAGATACAGGCCCGCGACATTCTTCTGCGTCCGCTCCGCATCACTGCCTGCGAATCTCTCGAAATCCTCCGCCAGCCGATGGTGCTGCTGTTCGTCGGGCTGCTGATCCTGCCTCTGATTCTCTTCGATGCGGCAAATCTGCAGCAATACATGCCCTGGTGGCAGGCGGCGCTGATCTGGACCGCCGCCGCCGCAATGCAGATAAGCACCTACACGGCCCTGACCCTGCTCTGGGGCGGGCTCTGCCTTCGCTGGCCGCTGCCGCCGGTCTTCCTGCCGGCAAACGGGCTGCTTGCCTATCTGGCGACCTGCCTCGGCACCGCCTCGCTGGTACGCTGGGTCACCGGGCGCAGCTGGGCCGACATCCTCGATCCGGGAATCGTGCTTGCCGGCTATGCCTTTGCCGCCATCGGCGAGGCGATCTATTTCGCCTTCGTCCTGCCACAACTGCTGCTGCGGCTGCAGCAGCCAGGCGCCCCGGTCAGGAGCATCGCCATAGCCGGTCAGCGCTTCGATCTCGACACGATCCTGACCCTGCGCGGCCAGGAGCATCATGTGCTGGTGCAGACCGCCGAGCAGACATACCGGCTGCGCGGCCGGCTTGGCGATCTGGTCTCGCAGACGCAGGAAAGCGACGGGGTGCTGGCGCATCGTTCCTACTGGGTCGCGAGCCGGGCGATCACCCGCCTGGAGCGGGGCGACGACGGCCGGGACACGATCGTGACCACCGCCGGCGAACGCCTGCGCGTGGCCGGCCCCCGTCAGGGCGCGGTGCGCGCCTGGATCGCGCGACATGCGCCGGAAGCGGCCGCGGCCTCGAAGCGCGCCTGACAGCTTCTCTTCTCTCCCCGCACCGGCCTGGTCGCCGCCCTTCCCGCCGCATTTCCGCCATCAGAACCGCGCCGGGAACAGGGCAGATGCGGCGGGAGGCGGGAACAGGGCAGATGCGGCGAAGAGGAGAGGCGTCCCCGGATGAGAGCATCCCCGGAAGAAATCTCCGGCGGGGGGTCGGGGTGGGGG
>JALWJU010000373.1 GCA_026997055.1 Paracoccaceae bacterium
TGAGCGGCGGAGCCGGAGAATATCTGGTGCGCTTTGCGGTGCTGGAGGGCGTGCTGCATGCCAGCAAGCGGGGGCTGGGCACCGCCGAGATCAATCGCCGGCCCAATGGCGGCACCGGGGGATTCCCCTCGGGTCATACCGCGGCGGCAAGTTTCGGGGCGGCTGTCCTGGTGCAGGAATGCCTGCAGGCCAGCCCGCTGGCGCAGGGCGCAGTCATCCTTGCTGCGGGCTTTACCGGCGCGAGCCGGATCGAAGCCGGAGCACATGACATCTGGCAGGTGCTGGCGGGAGCCGTGCTGGGCTGGGCCTGTGCATGTCTGTTCCGCCGCCGGCGCCGAACATAGAGGGCCACCCGGAATGGCGAAGCGGTGAGGCGATTTTTCGCAGAAAAATCGTGCCTCCGGCGGGAGTATTTGCGGAAAGGCGAAAGGAGAGAGTCTCCGCCCTAGGCCGGTGTCGTCGCCTGCATCGAAGCGCGTTCGCCAAAGGCTGCGAACCAGTCGTCCAGCGCCCCGCGCCCCTTGCGCCAGTTGCGTGCGTCGTGACGGAAGTCGAGGTAGCCGAGCGCGCAGCCGACCGATATCTGCCCCATGTCCAGCGGCCCGGCGAGGTGGCTCATCCAGCGTTCTTCGAGTGCGTCGAGTGCGCCTTCGATCTTGCCCCATTGCGCTTCCAGCCAGGTACGGTCCTGCTTGTCTTCCGGCCGGCAGCGGCCCTCGTAGACCATGAGCACGCCTGCATCCATGATCGCGTCGCCCGTGGCTTCGAGGGTGAGCGTCTCCCACAGGCGCGTTTCCGGGTAGAGGCCGGCCCCTGCCCGCGCATCGAGGTAGCGGGTGATGACCCGGCTGTCGTAGAGCGCCGGGCCGTCCTCGCGGATCAGGGCGGGGATCTTGGCCAGCGGGTTGGCGCATCTGACCTCCGGGGAGGGGTCGGTGGGGCTGGTGGAGACCAGGATCAGTTCCACGTCTGCGACCTGGCCGGTCTCTTCCAGCAGCACGCGCACCTTGCGGGCAAATGGCGAGGCCGGGGCGTATATCAGTTGCAGGCTCATGGCGGTTCTTCTATCGGGCTCTGCGGATGCGCAGGCGGGCGATCGTGGCGAAGTCGATCTCGATACCCGGCCGGTCCGGGCCGGGACGGATCAGGCGGCGAAAGCGTGCGGTGGCGTTGATCTGCCCGGCCTCGCGGCGCAGGAACACGCCTTCTTCCAGCGTATCAAGGGCGTCTTCGGCATGCTGGTCGCGCCGTCCGCGGCCGATTCCGGAGGCGAGCGCCCAGGCAGTTATGGCCATGGCGCCGTAGCCGATGACAAGGGTGGCGGGCGGGACAAGGGGTAGCGGCATGATTTCCTCCCGTGCTGCCTTTGAAATGTAGGCGCTGCCGGGCGGCCTGTCCACTCTTGCGGCGGATCCCTGCTCATGTCGCCGGGAGCCCGGATTGATGGGGCCCGGGCCTAAACCAAAGGTGCATTTGCAGGAAGTTTACCCGTCCAAGCCCGAGTTTATGGGCGCCATGTGCGTGCTGTTCTACAGTCCCTGCGATCCGGGAGCCGGGAGGGGCGGCACCCCGTTTCCGGGGCGGTACGCGGCTGGCAAGGGTCTGTATGCGGCAGTGACATGATGGTGGTATGGCAAAGGCACGGCTAATGGACAAGAAACGGGCAGAAGCGGCCCAGGGCCGGACCAGAAGAGCGCCGCAGCCGGTCTGGGACGGCTTCGTGCGCCTGTTTCACTGGGGGCTGGTGGCGAGTATCGCCGTGGCGGCGGTGACCGGCTTCCTGCTGGGACCGAGCTTCATTCCGGTGCATGTGGTGGCTGCGAGCCTCGCGGTGGCTCTGGTGCTGGCGCGCATCATCTGGGGCTTTGCCGGCGGGGGCTATGCACGCTTTGCGGGCTTTGTCGCCGGGCCGGGGCGGCTCCTGCGGTATGCGCGCGACGTGCTGGCCCGGCGCGAGGCGCGCCATGTGGGGCACAACCCGCTGGGCGGCGCCATGGTGCTGGCGCTGATGGCCGCGGTGCTGGTGGCGGGGCTGACCGGCTGGGCGTTTCTGGGAGCTGGGGCCAAGCTGGGGCCGTTTGCCTTTGTCCTCGCCTTTGCCGCCAGTCCGGTACTGGCCGAGCTGCATGAGGCCGTGGCCTTCGCGATCCTGGCGCTGGTGGCACTGCATGTGGCGGGGGTGGTGTTTACCAGCCGGCGCGAGGGCGAAAATCTGGTGCGCGCCATGGTAACCGGCGAAAAGGAAGTCGGCCCGCAGGACATCGTGCCGCCGCAGAGGGAGCCGCGCACCGGCGCGGCCTTGGGTGTGGGGCTGGCGCTCGCGCTGGTGCTGGGGGCGGCGATTGCCGCGCCGGTCTTCCTGCCGGTGCCCGGGGCGCCGGTGGCCGAGATCGACCCGACCGTGCGCGCCGAGTGTACCGATTGCCACATGTTCTACCACCCCTCGCTGTTGCCGGCCGGAGACTGGCGCCGGATCATGGCGACTCTGGACGACCATTATGGCGAAGACGCTTCGCTGGATGCCGATACCGCCGCCGAAATCACCGCCTGGCTCACCGCCCATGCCGCCGAAAGCGCCGATACGCGGGCGTCGAAAGTCTTCCGTCTGGATCCGGCCGGTGGCGTCACCCGGATTACCGAGACACCGTTCTGGAAGGCTCGCCATGCCGGGATAGGCGATGCGGCTTTCAGGAGCGCGGAAGTCGGCTCGCGCGCGAATTGCGCGGCCTGTCACGCGGATGCCGAGAGCGGGTGGTTCAACCCGTTTTTCGCAGAGATCGAGGGATAGGGCGGGAGCGCCCGGATGCAGACACGGACAAGGAGTAACAGGATGCACGAAAATTTGAGAAGACTGACGCTGATCGGCGCTCTGGCGGTCCTGACGGGCTGGCCGGCAGCGGCCGGGGACACATCCGCCCGCCAGTTGATCGCGCAGTTTGCCGCCGAGGCGGGCACACAGCCTTCGGCGGCACGCGGCAAGGCGCTGTTCATGGGCACCCATACCGGGGGCAAGCCCGAAACGCCTTCCTGCACCACCTGCCATACCCGGAACCTGAAAGCCGCGGGGCAGACCCGTGCAGGCAAGGCGATCGAGCCGATGGCGCCGTCGGTCAATCCGGCGCGATATACCGATTCGGCCAAGGTGGCGAAGTGGTTCCGGCGCAATTGCAAGAGCGTGCTGGGGCGTGAATGCACGGCAGCCGAGAAGGCCGACATCCTGGCCTGGCTGTCCGGTTTGTAAGGTAGCGGAAAGGAATGAAGAGATGAGGAATCCTGTACGAAACATGCTGATGGCGGTGCCGCTGCTCATGTTTGGCCCGGGTGCCCCCGCCAGCGCGGACGAGCGCATGCCGGTGGTTACTGACGCGCTGACCAAGGCCGAATGCGGTGCCTGCCACATGGCCTATCAGCCGGGCTTCCTGCCCGCGCGTTCATGGAAGACGATCATGGCCACGCTGGACAATCACTTCGGTGAGGACGCTTCGCTGGATGAGGCCGACCGG
>JALWJU010000374.1 GCA_026997055.1 Paracoccaceae bacterium
TTTCGGTGCCGCGATGCAGCAGCCCGATATGCGGATCCGCCCGCTCGACGATCTCGCCGTCAAGCTCCAGCACCAGGCGCAGCACCCCGTGCGCGGCCGGGTGCTGGGGGCCGAAATTGAGGGTGAAATTGCGAATGCGCGGCTCCTGCGCCGCGCCATTGCCCGAATGTGCCGATCCGTCCATCATGCCTTCACCATCCTGTCCGCCCATTGCTCGGGCAGCCTGCCCAGCAGGTCTTCCACATATTCGTACTGGGGACGCAGCGCAGCCAGCACCTCGCCCCGGCGCGGCATTTCCAGCTCCTGGTTCCGGCCCCGATGCACCACCCGGCCGAATTCCGCCGGCGCCGGGGCGAGGCCGAGAAAGGCGCACAGGCGCTCGATCGCGGCCGGCGTGAAAAGGCGCTCGTAGAATTCCAGATGCACCGCCTCGCGCGGCACCGCCCCGAGCAGCCGCTTCAGCGTGGAAGCATAATCCGAACGCTCGGCCAGGTTGCGGTTGTCGCCGGCCAGATAGCGGTCCACCTCCCGCGCAAGCGCCCCGGCGCCGCGCCCGCCGGCATTCATCCGCACATTCGACCACAGCCGCGCCAGCGGATCGCGCATCAGAAAGATGAAGCGCACCCTTTGCGCCAGCCCCGCCATATGCGCAAAGACCCTCTCCGGCAGCAGCGCATAGGCCGGGGTGAAGTCGCCGATGGCGCGCGCCCCCGCCTGCCCCTGCCCCAGATATTTCAGATAGGCCGCGTCGATCGCGCGCCGGCCGTCGAAAAGACCCAGCCATTCCTCCAGATCGGCGATCGCCTCGGGCAGAAAGCCATCGCCCGCCTGCCCCCCCTTGCGGGCAAGGCGGGCGCGGTATTCGTCGAGCTTGCGGCGCATCTGACGCAGATGCCAGTCGCTGCCGGTATCGAGCGTATCGAAGTAGTGCAGCTCCTTGAGCCGGCGCAGGCGCACCTCCTCGTGGCCGCGCAGATAGTCATGCAGCCAGGAGGTGCCGGACTTGGCGGCACCGATGCAGAATATGAGGCTCTGCCCGACCATCTCAGTCCCCGGCGCTCCCGGCCTTCTCTTCAGCCTTCTCATCGCCCGGCAGCACGTATTTCGCCCCCTCCCAGGGGCTCATGAAATCGAACTGGCGATATTCCTGGGTGAGCTGCACCGGCTCATAGACCACGCGCTTCTCGGCCTCGTCATAGCGCAGCTCCACATAGCCGGTGGTGGGGAAATCCTTCAGCAGCGGGTGGCCGCGAAAGCCGTAATCGGTCAGCAGGCGGCGCAGGTCGCCATGGCCCGTGAAAAGGATCCCGAACATGTCGAAAACCTCGCGCTCGAACCAGCCCGCCGAGGGGTGAATGGCGGTGATCGAGGGCATGGCCTCGCCCTCGCGCAGGCGCGCCTTCAGGCGGATGCGGTGGTTCTGATACATCGACAGCAGATGATAGACCACGTCGAAGCGCTCCTCGCGCCCGGGCCAGTCCACCGCGGTGATGTCCACCAGGGTCGAGAACCGGCAGGCGCGGTCGCATTTCAGAAAATCCACCAGATCCGGTAGGCAGGCGGGCGTGCTCAGCACCGTGAGTTCGCCATGGGCGATATGGGTCTCGACCACGCAATCGGGCCGGCGGGATTCGATCAGCCGGGCCAGTTCCTGCATCTCTGCGCTCGCATCTGCGCTCATGGCTTACCTCACGATCGTGCCGGTGCGGCGGATCTTGCGCTGCAGCTGCAACAGCCCGTAGAGCAGCGCCTCGGCGGTGGGCGGGCAGCCGGGCACGTAGAGGTCCACCGGCACGATCCGGTCCACCCCGCGCAGCACCGAATAGGAATAGTGATAATAGCCCCCGCCATTGGCGCAGGAGCCCATCGACAGCACATAGCGCGGCTCGGGCATCTGGTCGTAGACCTTCCTGAGCGCGGGGGCCATCTTGTTGGTCACGGTGCCGGCGACGATCATCAGGTCCGACTGGCGCGGAGAGGCGCGCGGCGCGGTGCCGAAGCGCTCCACGTCATAGCGCGGCATCGCCACATGCATCATCTCCACCGCGCAGCAGGCCAGTCCGAAGGTCATCCAGTGCAGGGAGCCGGTGCGCGCCCAGTTGATGATCTCGTCGGTGCTGGTGAGCAGAAAGCCCTTGTCGGCCAGGTGATCGGCCATCTCGCGGGTCTGCACCTCGCGGTCGGCCCCGGCCGTGTTGGCGCCGGTCTGCACCCGGCCCGCCGCCGCCCCAGACGTCACTCCCATTCCAGCGCCCCCTTCTTCCACTCATAGGCAAAGCCGATGGTCAGCACCGCCAGGAACACCATCATCGACCAGAAGCCGACCGGCCCCACCTCCGCGAACGCCACCGCCCAGGGAAACAGGAAGGCAATCTCCAGGTCGAAGATGATGAACAGGATCGACACCAGATAGAAGCGCACGTCGAACTTCATCCGCGCATCGTCAAAGGCGTTGAAGCCGCATTCATAGGCGCTGTTCTTTTCCGCATCCGGGCTGGAATGCGCCAGAATCGCCGCGGCGAGGATGAAAACAAGGCCCAGCGCAACCGCCAGGCCGGCAAAGATGATGATGGGGAGATATTCCCTGAGCAGCTCTTCCACGTTGGCTCCTTTCATGCCGCCGATCATGCCTCCGGGGCGCACCTGCGGGCGCATCAGACCGGCGCTCCTCCGGCTCCTGAGGCGGTTTACCCCCGCGCTTGGGCAGGGTCAACAGAACCGGCAACGTATTCAGAAATTTGTATATTTCTTCCTTGCTGCGGCGCAGAAAACCGGCGCCGGATTTTATCGCGTGGTTTCCGTATCTTACCGGAACACCCCCGGCTCAGCCCTCCCATGCGGCCCTGCGACGCTCGAAAAAGGCGGCGAGCCCCTCGGCCGCCTCGGCGCTCTCCCAGCGGCGCACCAGGGCGTCAATGGTCATGTCGATGCGTGAGTCGTCGATAACCGGGCCGAGCCGGCGCAACAGCGCCTTCGCCTCGGCCACCGCCCCCGGGGCGCAGGAGAGATACGGCGCCACCTCCGCCTCCACCGCCGCGTCAAGCTCCTCGGGCGCCACCGCGCGCGCCAAGAGGCCCAGCGTCACCGCCTCCCCGGCCCCGAACAGGCGCGCCGACATGAATACCCGCCGCGCCATCGCCGCCCCCATCCGCGCCACCACATAGGGGCCGATCGTGGCCGGGATCAGGCCGAGCCGCGTTTCGGTCAGTCCGAATCGCGCGCCGCTGACGCCGATTGCCACATCGCACACGCTCATCATGCCGATCCCGCCGCCAAAGGCCTGGCCCTGGACCTTTCCGATCAGCGGTTTCGGCAATTGGTTCAAGGCCTTGAGCATGTGAGCGAGCTTCTTCGCCTCCTCGGCCCGGCGGGCGGCATCGGCAGCCATCTGCGCGCGCATCCAGCCCAGATCGCCCCCGGCGCAGAAGCTCTTGCCGGCCCCGGTCAGCACCACCGCGCGCACGGATTCGTCTTCGCCCAGCGCCTGGGCCGC
>JALWJU010000375.1 GCA_026997055.1 Paracoccaceae bacterium
ACCCCGCGCCGGCTGACGCTGGTGATGGGCGATGTCCCCGCCGCCTCGCCCGACCTGGTCGAGGAGCGCAAGGGGCCCAGGGTGGGCGCGCCGGACAAGGCCATCGAGGGCTTCTGCCGCGGCGCGGGCGTGGCGCGCGAGGCGCTCGAAGTGCGCGAAACCCCCAGGGGCGCGGTCTATTTCGCCCGCATAGAGCGCAAGGGGCGGCCGGCCGAGGAGATCGTCGCCGAGGTGCTCGAGCGCACGATCCGCGCCTTTCCCTGGCCGAAATCCATGCGCTGGGGGGCGGGCTCCCTGCGCTGGGTGCGCCCGCTGCACTCGATCCTCTGCATCCTGTCCGACGAGGCCGGCGCGCGGGTGGTGCCGCTCGAGATCGACGGAATCAGCGCCGGCGACACCACAAGCGGCCACCGCTTCATGGCGCCCGATAGCTTCAAGGTCACGGGATACGCCGATTACGCCGCCAAACTCGCCCGCGCCCGGGTGGTGCTCGATGCCACCGAGCGCGCCGAGACGATCCGCGCGGCGGCCGAAAACCTCGCCTTTTCCCAGGGGCTGGAACTGGTCGAAGACAAGGGCCTGCTCGCCGAAGTGGCCGGGCTGGTGGAATATCCGGTGGTGCTGATGGGCGAGATCGCCGGAGAATTCGCCGCCCTGCCGCCGGAAGTGCTGCAGACCTCCATGCGCGAGCACCAGAAGTTCTTCTCCCTGCGCGAGGCCGACAGCGGGCGCATCACGCGCTTCATCACCATCGCGAACCGCGAGACCGCCGATCGCGGCGCCACCATCCTTGCCGGCAACCGGAAGGTGCTTTCGGCCCGCCTGTCCGATGCCCGTTTCTTCTGGGAAAACGACCTGCGGGTGGCGCGCGGCGAGAAGATGGCGCCGTGGCTTGAGGCGCTCGAAAACGTGACCTTCCACAACCGCCTCGGCAGCCAGGGCGAGCTGATCCGCCGCATGACCGCACTTGCCGGCGAGCTGGCCCCGGCCTGTGGCGCGGACCCCGCGCGCGCCGAGGAGGCTGCCCGCATCGCCAAGGCCGATCTCGCCTCGGAAATGGTCTATGAATTCCCCGAATTGCAGGGGATCATGGGCCGCTATTACGCGCTGGAAGCGGGCTTTGACGCCGATATCGCCGCGGTCGCGCGCGACCATTACGCGCCGCGCGGCCCCTCCGACGCCGCCCCCCGGGCGCCGCTCTCGCGCGCCGTGGCGCTGGCCGAAAAGCTCGACCTGCTCGCGGGCTTCTGGTCGATCGACGAGCGCCCCACCGGCTCCAAGGACCCCTTCGCCCTGCGCCGCGCGGCCCTCGGGGTGATCCGCATCATCCTCGAAGGCGACCTGCGGCTCAACCTGCGCCGCTTCATCGACAGCCAGCTGATGCGCTTCGAAATCGCCCTTGGCCCGCAGGATGACAGCGCCCATCTCGATGTCCTGCGCCAGATCGTTCGCGAAATCGCCCGCCACGGCGTCTTCGGCGCCGCCTATCGCGCCACCCTCGCCGCCCTCGGGCGCACGCACCGCGACGACAGCCCGCTGGGCCGGCTCAACGCCCGAATCCCCGCGCTCGGCCGGGACCTGATGGGCTTCATCCACGACCGCCTCAAGGTCCATCTCAGAGCCGAAGGCCTGCGCCACGACGTGATCGACGCCTGCCTCGCCATGCCCGATGCCGACGACCTCACCCTGCTGGTCGCCCGCGCCCGCGCGCTCGGCGAGTTCCTCGCCACGGATGACGGCGAAAACCTGCTCCAGGGCTACCGGCGCGCCTCCAACATCCTCGCCCAGGCCGAGGCCGCCGACGGGGTCGAATATTCCTTTGGCGCGGATGTGAAATATGCCGAAGCGGCCGAGGAAAAGGCACTGTTCGCCGCGCTGCAAACGGCCGAAGCGCAGATCGCGGCGGCGCTCGAAGCCGAGGACTTCCCCGCCGCCATGCAAGCCATTGCCCGCCTGCGCGCGCCGATCGACGCTTTCTTCGAGAGCGTCCAGATCAATACCGACAACCAGATCATCCGCCGCAACCGCCTGAATCTGCTCGCAGAAATCCGCAAGATCTGTCTCGGTGTCGCCGACCTGGGCAAGCTCGAAGGCTGAGGCAAAAGGGGATTCCCCTGACCGCTCCTGCGTGTATAATATCCTGAAAGGCGCCGCCCGGCGCGGAAAAAGGCCGCGAAGGCAGAAAGCCGCGAAGGGCAGAAGAAGGGCAGAAAGAGGCGCGGAAACGAAGAGGCGGAGAGCAGGGCGCATGGGCAATCCCGGCAGGCAGGGCAGCTTTGGCAGCGTGATCTATTTCATCGTGATCTTCTGCCTCGGTCTCTATTTCATCTTCGCTTCGGTGCAGGGCGATTACGGGCTGTTCCGCCGGGTGCAGATCAGCGCCGAACTGCGCGACCTTTCTGCCCGGCGCGATGCTCTGGCCGAGGAGATTTCCACCCTTTCCAACAAGACCCTGCGCCTGTCGGACGATTACCTGGACCTCGACCTGCTCGACGAACAGGTTCGCGAAATACTGGGCTATATCCGCCCCGATGAAGTGGTGATCCGGTAGGAGGTCCCGGCTCTCCGGGTGCGGCCGATACGCGCCAGGTGGAGCCTTACATCCTGAAATCACAGGGTAAAATGACCCGTTTCCGGCCCGGGACCTGCCCGGCGGACCTTCCTGCGCCTTTTCGGATTTTTCGTCGCAACAGGGTTAACGCAATCTGAGCCGGGCGTACGGCCGGAGATTTGACCGGAGCGGGGTTTTCTCCTATCGGTTGTGTCATGCTGGAAGGAACGGGAGAGCGGCCCGGGGCCTGGCCCCCGCGGTCGTTTCGCGTTTCGCTCGTGCGGGAGCCCGACAAGGACAAGCATGAGAGGTATTGCCCACACATGACCGAAAGCAGGAACACAGGGGAGGTGCTGAGCCCGAAAGAGGTTCTGCGGATTGCCGAAAAGCACATTTGCCGGGCGCTGGAGGCTCTGGAAGAGCGCATCAGGCGGCTGGAAGAGGAAGGCGAGGAGGACATGGCGGCGCTGAGCCGGGCGCTGGGGGATGCGCGCAAGGCGGTGCAGGCGTTTTTTGACGAAAGGACACGGTTTGAGAAATACAGCGGTGAAATTGCAGGTGGCGCAGGCGGACTCGACCTCGAGGCCGCGCGACAGGAAGTATGGCGCCGATTGTCTTGCCTCGTGGAGGCGCGAGGAGCAGGCGGCGTTTCTGGAGGGGTTGAGTGAGAATGCCCTGGCGGCGCTGCCGTATCTGTTCGAGTTCTGGGCCATGGAGCACCAGCTGCCGCCGGAGGGGGAATGGCGCAGCTGGGTGATCCTGGGCGGGCGCGGCGCGGGCAAGACCCGGGCCGGGGCCGAATGGGTGCGCGCCCAGGTGGAGGGGGCCGGTCCGCGCGACCGGGGCCGCGCGCGCCGGGTGGCGCTGGTGGGCGAGACCTACGATCAGGCGCGCGAGGTGATGGTGTTTGGCGAAAGCGGCATCCTCGCCTGTTC
>JALWJU010000376.1 GCA_026997055.1 Paracoccaceae bacterium
TTATAGAAAGCCCGGATGGCCGTGAAGAACGGCGCGAGATGATCTCGTCCCTCACCACGAATGTCTCCCACTTTTTCCGCGAAGACCACCACTTCGAAAGGTTGGTCCAGGAGGTCCTGCCGGGCCTGCGCCAAAAGATCGAGACCGGGCAACGCGTACGAATCTGGTCGGCCGGCTGCTCCAACGGACAGGAACCCTACACGATCGCGATGTCGATCATTGAAAATTACGATCTCCCCGAAGGCGCTGACCTGCGTATTCTGGCCACCGACATCGACCCCAAGGTTATCGCCTTTGCCCGCCGCGGCGCATATGACGAACGTATGGTGTCCGGTGTCGCCCCTGCCCTCCTGGAAAAGTATTTCACACGCCGGCAAACAGCCACGGGCGGTTCCTGGATCGTTTCTCAGAAGCTGAAGCGCCTGATTTCCTTCAGAGAGCTGAACCTGCTCCAACCTTGGCCCATGCAGGGGAAATTCGATGTGATCTTCTGCAGGAATGTGGTGATCTATTTCAATGAGAAAACCCAGCAACAACTCTGGAAAAACTTTGCCCGGATACTGCACCCCGGGGGGTGGCTCTTTCTTGGCCATTCGGAGCGCGTCTCGGAGCAGTATCTCGACCTTCTGTCTCCCGCAGGTATGACAACCTACCGGCGCTCAGAAAATCCGGGCGCACTTTGAATGCTTCGCAGTAGAAAGGATCAAAATGGCCCTTCGTGACCAACTCAGAACCATTGTGGTAGACGACATGTCGACTTCACGGGGATTGATCACTCAGGCCCTGGACGGCTTTGGCATCCGCCAGGTCGAAAGCGCCTCCGATGGCCCCACCGCCCTGAAAAAAATCGCAGCCTGGCCAGTGCATCTGGTAATCTCGGACATGAACATGCCCGGGATGAACGGCCTGCAGTTATTGCACGCCTTGCGCTCCAATGCACAAACAAAAGGGGTAGGTTTCCTTTTGATCACCGGCAAAGCGGATCGCGAGATCATTGAAACCGGCCGAAAACTGGGCATGAACAATCTGGTAAAAAAACCATTCCAACCCGACGACCTGCGCAAGGCGATCGAAGCAATTGTCGGTCGGCTCTGATGCGGACCGTTTCCGAAATGGCGCGAACAGGCAACGACGAAATCGCCTGCGAGATGCATCTCGTGCTTGAGGCCGTCGCCGCAGAACTGGAACACTCGGCCAGAATATGCGCCGAGATCCAGTGGGTCATTTCCGAGTTGCTGGAGCACGCGCAGCATCCAAACCTCACCAGGGAGTTGCATATCCTGCAGGAAATCGACCGGGTTCAACAAACCCTTGAGGATCTGTCCAGACTCCTGAACGCGACGGCATCCCCGGTAAGGGGAGTACGCGCAAAACACGCAAGCCTGTCACAACATGTAAAGCTGGATTCACTGCGCAGCCGGCTGTTCCGCACCCTCGCCGCAGCAAAAGGTGACCGGGATTCAGATCCACACCAAACCGGCGAAGATGAGGACATTACCTGGCTTTAAGGCTGGAGCTGTCACGTTTTGATGCCGCTCCGGTTTCTCAGCCTGCGCCAATCAGCGTATCAAAGAGCCGGCCCGATCAGCAGGAGCGAAGAGTAGCTTAAGTTACGCCAAATCCTGTCCAACGATTGGGCAGGATAGTGTCCCGAGGAATGGTGTAACTTTGCTCTTCGGCCTTGGCTTGGCCGCAGTTACAGGGCGGCGATTTTTGCCGGGTCCATAGGGGCAGTGTCGCAGATGGCGGCGACGGTTTCCAGCGTCATGTAGCGCCGCGTGATTGCCCAGTCATCGTTTTGCTCCAGTATCAGGGCGCCGACGAGACGGGTGACGGCAGCTTCATTTGGGAAGATCCCGACCACGTTGGTCCGCCGTTTGATCTCCTTGTTCAGGCGCTCGAGCGGATTCGTGGAATGGATCTTTGCCCAATGTTCCTTGGGAGTGAACGCCGGTCCGCGCAGCGGCGGGCCGTCCAGTGGACGGACCGAGGCGTGAACGGACGGAGCCCCTTGTAGGCCAGGACATCCTCCTCGGCGCGGCGCATCAGTTCGGCAAGCTTTTCATGGCGCGGCTCGAAGGCCTCGATCTGCTTGGCCCAGTGTTCTTTCGATGCTGCGAGCGTGTCCTGGTCGAAGGCTGTTCTGAGCGCGACGGTGACAATCGGGCGGTCCTTCTTGCCGACGCTGGCAAGCGCATTGCGCATGAAGTGAACGCGGCAGCGCTGGACGGTCGCGCCGAGCACCTTGGCGGCTGCTGCCTTCAGCCCCTTGTGGTCGTCCGTTGCCCGGCAGGCGATTGAGCTATGCCGGGAAATGGGAGACGGGGTTTGAGAAGGCGGCGTATCGTGGCGGGAGATCAAGCCTGCCAGAACTTCCAGAAGGAACGATACGCCATGAAGAACGATACAGAGATCATCGCCCTGCGTCAGCCGGAATCTGTGGATGACGCGCTCACCGAGATCGCGCGCGAGGGAGCGCGGCGGATGCTGGCGGCCGCGCTGCGTGCGGAAGCCGACGCCTTCGTCGCGCAGCACGCCGAAGAGGTCCTGCCGGATGGCCGCAGGCGCGTTGTCCGGCACGGGCAAGGGCCGGAGCGCAACTTCCAGACCGGGATCGGCACGCTCTCCGTGCGCCGCCCGAAGGTGCGCGACCGGGCGGCAGACGTGCCGGTCGAAAACAAGATCCGCTTCACCTCGGCCATCCTGCCGAGATGGGCGCGGCGCGCAAACAGCCTCGATGCGCTTCTGCCCGTGCTTTACCTGCGCGGCATCTCGACGGGGGACTTTCAGGAGGCGCTGGCCGCGATCCTGGGGCGGGACGCGCCCAACCTGTCGCCGGGAGTTATCTCGCGCCTGACCGGGGAATGGCAGCAGGAATACGACCGCTGGCAGCGCCGCGACCTCTCGGCGCGACGATATGTCTACATCTGGGCTGACGGTATCTACCTGCAGGCCCGGATGGAGCCTCAAGCCGAATGCATGCCGGTCATTCTCGGGGCCACGCCGGAGGGAAAGAAGGAGCTCGTCGGCTTCCAGGTCGGTGTGCGCGAGAGCGCGCAGAGTTGGCGGGAGCTCCTGGTCGACATCGAGGCTCGCGGGCTTGCGATCCCACCCGAGATCGCCGTGGGCGACGGGGCCATGGGGTTCTGGAAGGCGCTTGACGAGGTCTTCCCCGGCACACGCCATCAGCGCTGCTGGGTCCACAAGACCGCCAACGTCCTGAACAGGTTCCCGAAATCCATGCACCCGTCGGTGAAGGTCGACCTGCGCGAGATCTGGCAGGCCGAAACCCGTGCCGCGGCCGGAACCGCCATGGACACCTTCGCCGAGAAATACGGGGCCAAATACGACAAGGCGGTGACCTGCCTGACGAAAGACCGCGATGCCCTCCTGGCGTTCTACGACTTCCCGGCCGAGCACTGGGATCATCTGCGCACGGCCAACCCGATCGAAAGCGTCTTTGCCACTGTTCGGCATCGG
>JALWJU010000377.1 GCA_026997055.1 Paracoccaceae bacterium
ATCCTCGGCGGCTGAGCCCCGGGTGCTGGATCAATGCTGCGGCCGCCCTACCTTGGCGCCGGCATCTCGCCCGCCAGCCCGGCGCTGTGCGCTTCCATGCGCCGGATACTGGCATGCATCCACCACAGCACCGCAAGCACCACCAGAAGGAGCAGAAAGAAGGGGGCGGTCCAGACATCGGTGAGATCGAGCAGCAGGCCGAAGGCAATGGGCAGGAAAAAGCCGCCAAGCCCGCCGATCATCCCCACGAGCCCGCCCACGGCGCCGACGTGATCGGGATAATAGGCGGGGATATGCTTGAACACCGCCGCGCTGCCGAGGCTCATGGCAAAGCCCAGCAGGATGGTGAGCGCGACAAAGCCCCATAGCGGCAGCCCGAGATCCAGGCGCACCGGACCGGAGATGCCGGCGATCCGGAAGCTGCCCCCGGGAAAGCTCATCAGCGCGAGCAGCAGCGCCGAGGCCGCAAATACCCGGTAAAGCACATGACGCGCGCCCTTGCGGTCCGACATCCAGCCTCCCAGGGCGCGAAAGGCCGCCCCGGGCAGGGCATAGGCGGTGGTCAGCATCCCCGCCGTGGTCAGCGCCAGCCCGTAGGCGCCCACATAATAGCGCGGCAGGAAGGAGGCCAGCGCCACGAAGCCGCCGAAGACGAAGAAGTAATAGGCCGAGAAGCGCCACACGCGCAGGTCGCGCAGGGGCGCAAGCTGGCGCTTCAGGCTGACCGGGCGGGTTGCGGCCACCTGGCGCGCTTCATGTACCGGATCGGTGCGCGCGAGCCACCAGAACAGCAGCGCCGTCGCCCCGAGCACCGCCGCATAGACCCGCGCCGTGCCTTCCCAGCCCAGCGCCGTCACCAGAAAGGGCGCGACGAAGCTGGTCAGCGCCGCCCCCACATTGCCGGCGCCGTAGATCCCCAGCGCCGTGCCCTGAAGATGTGCCGGATACCAGCGCGAGACATAGGAAACCCCGATGATGAACGAGCCTCCGGCCAGCCCCAGCCCGAGGGCCGCGAGCAGGAACATCGGATAGGTCTCGGCCATCGTCAGCAGCCACACCGCCAGCGCCGTCACCCCCATCTGCAGGGCAAAGACCAGCCGTCCCCCATGGCGCTCGGCCCAGAGCCCCAGGACGAGGCGGCTGAGCGAGCCGGTGAGCACCGGCGTGGCCACCAGCAGGCCGAACTGGGCCTCGCTGAGGGAGAGCGTCTGCTTGATGTCGAGTCCGATGATGGAAAACAGCGTCCAGACCGCAAAGCAGATGGCAAAGGCGAAGGTGGACAGTCCGAGCGCGCGGTTGCGCTCGGCGGCGGAAGGAGCGGAGGGTGTCACTTTCATGGTACGGATCTCTGACATGGTTCTCGTTCGTTCGTTCGCTCGTTCGGATCGCTCACTCGGCGGCGGTGGAAAGAGGCGCTGTGCGGCGCGCCAGCAGGGCCTCGATCTCGGGCTTGCAGGCGCCGCAGCCGGTGCCCGCGGCGGTGGCCCGGCCCAGCGCGGCGGTGCTGTGCGCGCCCCGGGCGATGGCGGCGGCGAGCGTGTTCTCGCCCACGCCGAAACAGGCGCAGACGATGCGCCCCGGATCGGGCCGGCCTGCCGGACGGCGCCCGGCCAGGGCTTCGCCCGCGCCCGCCTCCCGCCCGATCAGGGCGACGGCGTGATCGCGGGCAAGCGCCACCGGCTCAGGCGCGGCAAAGAACAGCCCCACGAGCCGCGCGCCTTCGTGAAAGGCGATGCGGCGGATGCCGGTGGCGGGGTCTTCGACGGAGGCGGCGCAGGCCCCGGGCAGGGCCATGAGCCGGCGCGCCTCGGCTTCCCAGTCGTCTGGCGCCTCGGTCCCGGCCATCTCCAGCGCCCAGCCGGTCGCGGTGCGGATCACGCTGCCCAGGGGAAAGGCCGCGGGCGGAGGCGGCGCCAGCGGGCGGGCGGAGGCGGCAAAGCCGTACCAGCGGGCCGCCAGCCGCTCCATGCGCACGCGGCCCTGTTTCAGCGCCGGCTGGCCCGAGACCGGATCGTTTGTCACATCCACCAGGGGATTGACCGCGCCCCGGGTGCTGTTCGTGCCGCTCCAGTGCATGGGCACGTACACTTCGCCCGGCCGCACCGCTTCGCTCACCAGCGCGCGCAGCACCGCCGCGCCGCCCCCGGCCCCCTCGAGGCGGACGATGTCTCCCGCGCCGAGCCCGAGCCGCGCCGCATCCTCGGGGTGGATCTCGGCGAAGGGCTCGGCCAGGTGAGCGCCGAGGCGCGGCGACAGGCCGGTGCGGGTCATGGTGTGCCACTGGTCGCGGATGCGTCCGGTATTGAGGTGGAAGAGGCCTTGGGCAGGGGCCTGGCGCGCGGGCGCGGTGACGGGCAGCATCCGTGCCTTGCCGCCGTCATGGTAGAAGCCGCCTTCGGCGAAGAAGCGCCCCCCGGGGGCGGGATTGCGCGCGGGATCGGCCGGCGCGGGCCACTGGAAGGGGGCAAGAGCGTCATAAGCCTCGCGGGTGATGGCGGCATGGGCGGAGATGTCGAAATCGCGCCCGAGTGCCGCGGCACGGCCCGAAAGGGCGGCGTATTCGGCGAAGATCTCGGCTTCGTGCGTGTAGGCGAAGGCCTCGCCCCAGCCCATGCGCGCCGCCACGTCGCACAGGATGCGCCAGTCGGCGCGTGCCTCGCCCGGCGCCGGCAGGAAGGCGCGCTGGCGCGAGATGCGGCGCTCGGAATTGGTGACGGTGCCCGATTTCTCGCCCCAGCCGAGCGCCGGCAGAAGCACATCGGCGCGCGCCGTGGTGTCGGTGCGGGTGATATCGCTGACCACGGTGAAGGGCACGGCGGCGATCGCTTTGGCCACCCGGTCGGCGCGCGGCAGCGACACGGCCGGATTGGTGCCGATGATCCAGAGCGCCTTGATCTTCCCCTCCGCGCAGGCGTCAAACATTTCGACCGCCTTCAGGCCGGGGCGCGCCGGGATCGGCGGCAGACTTACCCCGGGGGCCTGCCAGAATTCGGCCGCCGTGGCGCGATGCGCGGGGTTTTCGAGATCGAGGTGGCAGGCCAGCATGTTGGCAAGCCCCCCGACTTCGCGCCCGCCCATGGCATTGGGCTGGCCGGTGATCGAGAAGGGCCCCATGCCCGGCCGCCCGATGCGCCCGGTGGCGAGATGGCAGTTGAGGATGGCGTTCACCTTGTCGCTGCCATGGGCGGACTGGTTGACGCCCTGGGAATAGACGGTGACGACCTTCTCGGTGCCGAGCCAGAGGTCGATGAAGCGGGCGATTTCGGCCTCGGACAGGCCCGAGGCGGCCGGATCGGATGCGCGCGCGGCGGCAAGCGCCTCGTCATACCCCTCCACATGGGCGTCCAGATAGGCGCGATCCAGCGCGCCGCGCTCGGCAATGGCGGCAAGGAGCGCGTTCCACAGCGCCGCGTCGCCATCGGGCGCGATGGCCAGGTGCATGTCCGCCGCCTCGGCGCTGGCGGAGCGGCGC
>JALWJU010000378.1 GCA_026997055.1 Paracoccaceae bacterium
GGGTCTCGGGCGGCATCTCGGCGCGCAGGCTCTCGCGCCGGTCGTGGTTGCCCGGCAGCACCGTATGGGGGCAGGCGAGCCCGGCGAGCAGGGCGCGGGCCTGGCGGGTCTGCTCCGGCGTGCCGCTGTCGGTCAGGTCGCCGGTGACGATGGCCAGGTCCGGCAGCGGGGTGAGGGCATTGACATGGGCGACCACGCGCGCGAGCGCGCCGGCCATGTCCACATGGCCATAGGTCAGGCGGCCCTCGCCGGGCAGGTGCAGGTCGCTGATCTGGGCGATGAGCATGGCGGTATCCCTGGCTTTTGGCGATGGGTAGCGCCTATTGGCCCCGCTGGCAATCGCCCCGGTGCCGGAGGCTGGCCAGCCCGTGGGTGAGCAGGAAGGCCAGCGCCGCGAGGCTGACGATGCTGGGCGCGGCCGGGCTGTCGGCAAGGGCGGCGAGCGCCAGCCCGCCCAGCGCCGAGGCCGCGCCGATCGCCATGGCGGCGGCCACCATCCACCCCGGCCCGCGCGCAAGCGGGCGGGCGGCGGCGGCGGGCAGGATCAGCAGCGCCGAGACCAGCAGCGCCCCCACGACCTTGAGCGAAAACGCCACCAGCAGGGCCAGCGCAAGCATCAGGGTCAGGCGTTCGCGCCGGGGCGAGAGGCCGCTGGCGATGGCGAGGTCTTCGTCCACCGCGCTCAGCAGCAGCGCCCGCCAGCGCCAGGCCGCCAGCCCCAGCAGCAGCGCCGCGCCGGCCCAGATCAGCGCAAGGTCGGCGCCGCCCACCGCCAGCACGTCGCCGAAGAGGTAGGCCATGAGGTCGATGCGCACCCCCGGCACGAAGGAGACCGCCACCAGCCCCAGGGCCAGCGCCCCGTGGGCCGCGACCCCCAGAAGCGTATCCACCGGCACGCCGCGCCCGGCGAGCGCCGCCACCGCGAGCGCCAGCACGAGCGTCACCGCCAGCACCCCCCAGAAGACCGGCAGCGACGCGGCCAGCGCCAGCGCCACGCCGAGCATCGCCCCGTGGGATATGGCATCGCCGAAATAGGCCATGCGCCGCCAGACCACGAAGGCGCCGAGCGGGGCCGCGGCCAGCGCCACGCCCAGCGCGGCAAGTGCGGCGCGCAGCATGAAGGGGGCGAGCAGCAGGCTCATGGGGCCTGCTCCCCGTGGCGGTCGTGGTCGTGCGCGTGGTCGTGCTCATGGCGGTAGAGCGCCAGCGCGCCGCCGGTGCCGGTGCCGAACAGGGCGCGGTATTCGGGCGCGGAGGCGACCTGCTCGGGCTTGCCGGCGCAGCAGACATGGCCGTTGAGGCAGATCACCCGGTCGGATGCGCTCATCACCACATGAAGCTCGTGGCTGACCATCAGGATCGCCGCGCCGGTGCGGTTGCGCAGGGTTTCGATGCGGCGGTAGAAACTGGCCGCCGCCGGCTGGTCGAGCCCCTGGGTGGCCTCGTCGAGCAGCAGCAGTTGCGGGCGGCCGAGCAGGGCGCGCGCGAGCAGCACCCGCTGCAACTGCCCGCCGGAAAGCGCCGCCAGCTGGCGCTCCTCGAGCCCGCCCGCCCCGGCCTCGTCCAGCGCGCGCGCCCTTTCTCCGGGCGAAACCGGGCGCGGCAGGTCGAGGAAGTGACGCACCTTCAGCGGCATGGAAGCATCAAGCGCGAGCTTCTGCGGCACATAGCCCAGGCGCAGCCCGCCCTGGCGCTCGATGGTGCCGGCGGCGGCAGGCACGGCGCCGATGATCGCGCGCAGCAGGGTGGACTTGCCCGAGCCGTTGGGCCCGACGATGGTGACGATCTCGCCGGGCGCGATGGCGAGGTCCACGCCGTCCAGCACCCGCCGCCCGCCCAGACTCACGCTGAGCCCCCGGACCCGGATCAGGCTCATGGCGCTCCCTCGCGGCAATTGGGGCAGGTGCCCAGCGCCTCGGCCACCACCGCTTCGACGCTGAAGCCATGGCTGCGCGCGGCGGCGCCGATCTGCCCGGCCTCGGGCTGCCAGCCGGCCTCGGCCACCGCCCCGCAGGCGCGGCAGATCAGGAAGACCGGCGCATGGTCGCGCCCGGAATGGCTGCAGGCGACAAAGGCATTGAGCCGCTCGATCCTGTGCGCGAGCCCGTGGCGTACGAGGAAGTCCAGCGCCCGGTAGGCGACCGGCGGCTGGGCCGCATGGCCTTCGCGGGCAAGGCGGTCGAGCACCTCGTATGCGCCCATGGCCCGGTGCTCGGCCAGCAATATCTCCAGCACCCGGCGGCGGATCGGCGTGAGCCGGACCCCGGCCGCCGCGCAGATCCGCCCGGCCCGGGCCAGCCCGGCCTCGATACAACCGCTGTGATCGTGGATGGCAAAGCCGGTCTCGCCCATGGGTCGCCTTTCTCGAATGCGCTCTTGATATGTTATAATATAACCCCTTATCAAGGGCAAACGACCATCGAAGACATGGAGGGCACATATGCCGCGTCTGATCCTTGTCGCCCTGCTGCTGCTGGCCGCACTGCCCGTGCGCGCCGAACGGCTGCGCATCGTCGCCGACATCGCCCCGGTTCATGCGCTGGTCGCGGCAGTCGCCGGGGAGCGGGCGGAGCCGGTGCTGCTGCTGCCTCCCGGGGCTTCGCCGCACCACTATTCCATGCGTCCCTCCGAGGCCGGGGCACTGGCCGGGGCGGATCTCGTGTTCTGGGTCGGCCCGGCCCTGACCCCCTGGCTCGAGCGCCCCCTGGCCGCGCTGTCGGGGGCGGGGCGCGTCATCGCCCTGTCCGAAGCGCCGGGACTGACCAGATGGCCCCTGCGCAGCGGGACCGGCCCCGGGGTGGTGCCCGGCAGCCTCGACCCTCATCTCTGGCTGGATCCCGAAAACGCGCTGGCCTGGCTCGAGGCGATCGAAGCCGCCATGGCCAGGGCCGACCCGGAGAACGCCCCCGCCTACGCGCGCAATGCCGCCCGGGCCCGCGCGGAAATCGCCGCCCTGGAGCGCGAGCTGCACGCCCTGTTCGCGCCCCTGCCCGCCCGGCCCTATCTGGCAAGCCATGATTCCTGGCAGTATTTCGAGCGCCGCTTCTCCCTGCCCGAGAGCGCGGCGATCCTCCTCAGCGAGGCCGAGCGCCCCGCCCCGGCGCATCTTTACGCCCTGCAAAGGCTGGTCGCAGCGCAGGGTATCGATTGCGTTCTGGCCGAACCGCCGCTCGACGAAGCCCTGATCCGCACCATCTTCGCCGGGCGCAACATGCCGCGCATCCTTCTCGCCGATCCGCTGGGCGCGGCGCTCGCGCCCGGACCCGGTCTCTATGCGGAACTGCTGCGCGACACCGGGCGGGCAGTGGCCGGCTGCCTCGGTGGCTGAGGCGGCATCTGCCACTCTTTTCACAAGGCTCTTTCCACAAGGCTCTGGAAATCCCCGCCCAAGCCCCCTACCCTGTCGCGAAGGAAGGCAGGACCGGGCCACACCGGGGCACACCGGAGCACACGGGGGCACAAGGCGGGAC
>JALWJU010000379.1 GCA_026997055.1 Paracoccaceae bacterium
CTGGCTGCACCTGTTGCAGACCGAGGCGCCGCTCACCTTCTCCTGGGGGGTGGACGAGGACAGTGGCGAGGTGCTGGGCGTCTCCCTGTTCACCGGCGAAGAGCCGCCGGGCGAGGGCTTCGGCGACCTGACACCGTGAGCTGAGCAAAGCAGGGCAGGGCAGGGCAGGGCGGGACGGAGCGCAGGAAACACCCCCTTTCGCCCCTGCGCGGGCTGATACCCCCTTGACTCCGCCGCGCATTGCACCGATAAGCCGCCCGCCGGCAGGCCCGTGCGGGGCTCGCCGGTCGCAAGCTGATGAAACACCGCCCGCGGGGCGGCGCTGTCCGAGGCGGGCCCGGTAGAGCGCAGATATGCAGATACGGGGCGCGAAACGCCGGCGGGCCGAGAGGCAGGCCGGGGCCGCAGGACGCGGGAAATGAAGGAAGAGACGATGTTCGCGGTTCTCAAGACCGGCGGAAAGCAGTACCGGGTCCAGCCCGGCGACGTGCTCCGGGTCGAAAAACTCGCCGCCAATCCCGGCGACAAGGTGCAGTTCAACGAAGTGCTGATGGTGGGTGCCACGGTGGGCACGCCGCTGGTCGAAGGCGCGGGCGTGCAGGCCGAGGTGCTCGACCAGATCAAGGGCAAGAAGGTGATCCACTTCGTGCGTCGCCGCCGCAAACATTCCTCCAAGCGCACGAAAGGCCACCGCCAGCAGCTGACCGTGGTGCGCATCACCGAGATCCTCGAAAGCGGCGCCGACAAGTCCGGCGTGATGGCGGCGATCGGCGCAGGCTCGGCCCCGGCCGCTGCCGTTGCCGCCGCCAGGCCGGCGAAGAAGACGCCGGCGAAGAAGGCCGCGCCGAAGAAAGAGGGCAGGCCTGCCGAGGCCGCGCCCGAAGCCGCCGCCGGCAGCAAGCCCGCGAACCTGCTGACCGAAGCGCGTGGCGGCAAGCCCGACGACCTCAAGAAAATTTCCGGCGTCGGCCCCAAGCTCGAAGGCACCCTGCACGAGATCGGCGTCTTCCACTTCGACCAGATCGCCGAATGGGGACCGGAAGAGATCGCCTACATGGACGATCGCCTGTCCTTCAAGGGTCGCATCGAACGTGATAACTGGATTGAGCAGGCGAAGGAACTCGCCGCCGCGAAGGAGTAGGAAAGATGGCACACAAGAAAGCAGGCGGTTCCTCCCGTAACGGGCGCGACAGCGCCGGCCGGCGCCTTGGCGTCAAGAAATTCGGCGGCGAGCATGTCGTTCCCGGCAATATCATCATCCGCCAGCGCGGCACCAAATGCTGGCCGGGCCAGGGCGTGGGCATGGGCAAGGATCACACCATCTATGCCACGGTCGAGGGCCATGTGAAATTCCACAAGGGCCTCAAGCGCCGCACCTTCATTTCGGTCCTCCCGGTAGCGGAGGCCGCCGAGTAGCCGAACGCCAAAGGTTTCAGGAATTTGGGGGTCGGCCGGGAGCCGGCCCCTTTTCGTTTCAGCCGGAGGCATGCCCGGAAATCCGCATGTCCCGGGCCGGAAAATCGGGGAAACGGAGGAAATTGCCCAAATCCTCCCTATATACCTGAAAAGCTGCTTTTGAGGAGAAAGCGATGATCATGGACGAGATCACCAGCCAGGACCCGATCGAGGCCGGGCGCTTCGTGCTGCGCCCGCCCGAGATGGCCGATGCCGGGGCGATCGGTCTCTACATGGCCGATGCGCGGGTGGCCAGGGCCAGCGCCAATATCCCCCACCCGCTGCCGCCGGGTACGGCCGAGGCGCTGATTCGCCGCGCCCTGGACCCGGAGGTGGGCGAACAGGTCTGGATCATGGATGGCGACGTGGAGGGCGGCAAGGGGGTCCTGGGGATGCTCAGCCTGACCAGGCTCGACCGCGACCAGTGCCAGCTTTCCTTCTGGGTGGCGCCGGCCTTCTGGAATGCGGGGCTGGCCAGCGAGGCGGTCAATGCCCTGATCGCCGCCAATCCGCAGAACAGCCACGAGATGTTTGCCGAGGTGTTCCAGGACAACCCGGCCTCGGCCCGGGTGCTGACCAATGCGGGCTTCCAGTATATCGGCGATGCCGAGGCCCATTCGCTGGCCCGCGGGGTGATGGTGCCGACCTGGACCTATATCAGGAAGATGCGCTGAGAGCGCGGGGGCCGTGCCGCGCCTTTTGCCAGCCCCGCCCTTGAGTCCGGCCCCGTCAGCCTTTATCGAATCCCGGAAAGGGGCCGCACCATGAAGTTTCTCGACCTTGCCAAAGTCCATATCCGCTCCGGCAGCGGCGGGGCCGGTTGCGTGAGCTTCCGGCGCGAGAAATACATCGAATATGGCGGCCCCGATGGCGGCGATGGCGGGCGCGGCGGCGATGTCTGGGCCGAGGTGGTGGACGGGCTGAATACGCTCATCGACTTTCGCTACCAGCAGCATTTCTTTGCAAAGAACGGCCAGCCCGGCATGGGCAAGCAGCGCACCGGCAAGGACGGCGCCGACGTGGTGCTGCGCGTGCCGGTGGGCACCGAGATCCTCGACGAGGATCAGGAAACGGTGCTCTTCGACCTCACCGAGGTGGGCGAGCGGGTGCTGCTGGCGCGCGGCGGCAATGGCGGCTTCGGCAACCTGCACTTCAAATCCGCCACCAACCAGGCCCCGCGCCGGGCCAATCCGGGCCAGCCGGGAGTGGAGCGCACGCTGTGGCTGCGCCTGAAGCTGATTGCCGATGCGGGCCTGCTGGGCCTGCCCAATGCGGGCAAGTCCACCTTCCTCGCCGCCACGTCCAATGCGCGCCCCAAGGTCGCCGACTACCCCTTCACCACGCTGGTGCCCAATCTTGGCGTGGTCGCGGTGGACGGGGCCGAATTCGTCATCGCCGACATTCCCGGCCTGATCGAGGGCGCCCATGAGGGCAGGGGGCTGGGCGATACCTTCCTCGGCCATGTGGAGCGCTCGGCGGTGCTGCTGCACCTCGTTGACGCCACCGCCGAAGACCCGGTGGCCGACTGGCGCACCATCCTCGCCGAGCTCGAGGCCTATGGCGGCGCGCTGGCCGAAAAGCCCCGCCTCACGGTGCTCAGCAAGATCGACGCGCTCGATGCCGACTCCCGCGCCGAGCGCCACGCCGCCCTTGCCTCGGAGGCTGGCGAAGTGCTGCTGATGTCGGCAGTCACCGGCGAGGGCGTCACCGAAGTGCTGCGCGCGCTCAAGGCCGAGATCGGCGCCGACCGCCTGCGCCAGAAGCCCGCGGAGGACGAATCCCCATGGACCCCCTGAGCGCCTCTCTGAGCGCCCCCCTGAGCCATGCCCGCCGCATCGTGGTCAAGATCGGCTCGGCCCTGCTGGTCGAGCAGGGCGCCCTGCGCGCGGACTGGCTCGCCTCACTCGCCGCCGACGTGGCCGCGCTCAGGAAAGCGGGCGCCGACGTGGTGCTGGTCTCTTCCGGCTCGATCGCGCTCGGCCGCGCGGTGCTCGGCCTTGACGCAGCCGA
>JALWJU010000380.1 GCA_026997055.1 Paracoccaceae bacterium
TCGCGAAACTGCCGCCACATGGCGCGGACAAACAGCCAGGCAGCCCCGAGGAACAGGAAGAAGAAGATGTTGAACCACGGGATGATGGTCACATCGGGCCCGGATACCGGCCGGATCGCCACCGCGTTGGGATAGACGGTAAAGAAGCGGTTGCGCCAGCCGTAATGGGTGATCACGACCCATTTCGGCTTGTCCGGGGTCGAGATATTGGCGCTGGCCTCGGCCTGCAGGTCGGAACTGTCGAACTTGAAATAGGGCGGCCAGATCCAGCCGGTATCCTCGTTGCGATAGACCATCACCCCCTCGGCATCGCGGCGGATGAAGCCCAGCAGCCAGGTCTTCTTGCGCACGGTGTTGATCAGGCGGATGTCGCGGGTGGCGAATTCCTGATTGCCGCTGTCGGGCTGGGCGAAGAAGAGGCGGTTGAACCGGGTGAAGTCCATGCGGATCACCTCGGTCGAGGTGATGCGGGCCACGTCGTGCTGGGGCAGGACGTAATGCAGGAGCGCGCCGACCAGCACCAGGGCCAGCACCTTCAGGGTCAGGGTCACTTTGCGCATGGCGCTCTCCTCAGTTCCAGTTGACGGCGATCAGGGTGGCGATGACGATGACGGTGGGGATGATATAGACCAGCAGGATCAGCCTGGGCCGGATGGAATTGTCGTATTCCTTCAGGCCCTTTTCCACATAGGCGGCGCGCGCCTGCATGTCATCGGAGCCCGGGTTTTCCTCCGCCCACCGGTTTTCGAGCTTTTCGCGCCTGACCGAGCGCGAATAGATGGAGATGGCGAAATAGATCACGCTGAGCGCGATGAAGCCGAAGACGATCAGGCGGATCAGTCCCATGGTCCTTTCCTCCTCTCTGAGGCCTTGCGCGCGCGCCGGATCGCGCCCCAGGGGCCGACGAGATCGATCAGCGCTTCGCCGTCCGAAGGCGGGGGCGGCGGGGGCGGGGCATCGGGCGCTTCCGGCGCCGCCTCCAGCCCGCCGAACAGCGCCTCGCGCGCGCCGGCCTTGTTGGCCATGTAGTCGCGGTGCAGGAACTCGGCCGCATATTCGCGCTTCTGCTCGTCCCAGGTGCGATAGGCGGCATAGAAGGCCTCCTTGTGCATGATGAAAAGCTGGCGGAAATCGAGCGGGCTGAGCTCGGCCAGGAGCTGGTTGATCAGGTCGCGGTCCGGGTGGCCGGGGCGCGCGCGCAGGGAGTAGAAATAGGCCGGGTGCTCGCTGGTGATGCGCGGCCACCTGCCGCCATTCTCGGCCCAGCGCACCAGCGCCGCCAGACCCTTGAACGCCTCGGGCAGGTCGCGCCCCAGCCGCTGCGCCGCGCGGTGCAGATCGCGCGGGCTCATGTCGCCCAGGTCGATACCGGCGCTGCTGGCTGCATCCACCACGATGAAATCCATCTTCTCGCGCAATATCCGCGCCCCGTTGACCCCGCGCGCCTTGATCACCGGCTCGACCAGCTTGTTGAGTTCGAGAAAGGTGGCGATGCCATTGGGCTGATCGGGCCCAAAAGTGTCGGCAATCGGCAGCTTGCCCAGCTTCCGCCGATCGCCCATGACGATCGCCGCCGGATGCTCCACATCGCGAAAAATGTAGATGCCGCCAAACAGCGAGGTGTAGAAATTGCCCTGCTCGTAAGCGGGCTGGTCAAGGTCGATCGGGTTGCGGGTGATGTCGCCGGTCTTCTCCGCAAGCAGGATCATCTCGGCAATCAGCACATCGTCATGCCAGGCATCCGGCTCGCGCATGAAACGGTCGATCTTTTCGGCCAGCTTGCGGGCATTCTTCACATGCGAATGCGTGGTATCGGCGCGCACGACGATGCGACGGATGTCAAACAGCCGCGCCGGGCTCTCCACCTCGAACACCGAATTGTCAAGCTCGCCGGCCACCGCGTCATTGGCGGTGAGCGCAAACAGCTTCGCCTCGTTGTCCTCGATGAACTGGCGCAGGATCCCGCGCGAAGTCGAGAACTTCGCATTGAGCAAGGGCGCCTTCTTCTGCTCGGTGGTGAGGATGATGAACTGCCGGTTGCAGCCATTGGGGTTGAGATAAAGCTCATCGCCAAGCTCCTCGCCGATCTCGGGGCTGTAGCCGGATATGTCTATGTGAAATTCCTCAAGCGCCGTCTCGCGCCCGCAAAGCGCCTTCATGGCGCGGTTGTAGCGGCGGATCAACGCCGGGCTGTCCACCAGGATCATGTTGCCGAACATCAGCCCGCGCTCGATCAGCCGTCGCACCACGCCCCCCTTTCATCTTTCGGGAAATACTCCGGGGAGCGCGAGGGGCTGGCCCCTCGCATCAACCTGCAGCGCGAGGGGCTGGCCCCTCGCTCCGGCGCTATCCATATGGTCCAGCATCCGCACACGATCACCACACCACCTCCTTCCAGCGCCGCGGCTGCGCCGCCAGCCCCAGGACCAGCATCGGCGCCCAGGCCAGCGCGGTCTTGGCCACCCATAGCCCCAGAAACACCATGAGCGCGCCCGGAGCCGCGCCGCGCGCCCCACCATACCAGATCAGCAGGTAGGCCGATACCACCGCCGCAATCACCGCCACCGACAACAGCCCGCTCACCACCAGCCCGCCGATCCCCTCCGGCACAAAAAACGCCCACAGATAGGGCAACCCCAGCGCCAGCCCCATCAGGACGAGGACGGGCAGGGCGATGTCGAGAAAGAAGCTCATCCCCCCTTCCCCTCCAGATACCGCCGCTTGGCCTCTTCCTGCCGCCTGAAATCGCGCACCATGGCCTCGATCGCCGCCTCGTCCGACTTCTCCGCATAGCGAAACTCGCTGTCGGCATAGCGGTTGATCTCCTGGATCACCATTTCCACGGTGATCGGCCGGCGCAGTTCCTCGATCATGGCCTTCTTCTCGTCATAGGGTTTGAACAGGAAAAGCTCCGGCTCCTCCATCCACTCGTCCGGCAGTTCGAAATCCATCGCCCGCACCTTGACCGCATCGGTGATGTTCTTGATCGCGCGGCCGGTAAAGCGCGGGTCTGCCTCCTGGATCGCCTTGAGGTAAGTGCCCAGCTCGGCGATGGTATCGAGCTTGCCAAGACCCTCGCGCACCCGCTCATAGACCCGCTCCAGCGCGCTCTCCTGCGGGCGGTTGTGGCGCTCGAAGCTCTCTGCCACCGCCTTCTTGATCTCCTGCGCCGCATATAGCGCGTGATCGCCCAGCGGGATCGAATGGTTCTTTCCCAGGAGCAGGGCGAGGATGTCGATGTAATCCTCCCGCGTCTGCGGCCCGTCCACCAGGAACCGGGCGCCGGCACGCTGCCTGAGCGCATCGTCCACCGCCTCGGGGTAGTTCGAGAACATGCCGAAGGTGCAATTGCCCCGCACCACCGTATTGGCCCCGGCAAAGCTCTCCATCAGCACGGCGGTGATCTCAAGCTGCCCGGCCGAAGCCTGCCGGTCGCCGCGCTTGCCCGC
>JALWJU010000381.1 GCA_026997055.1 Paracoccaceae bacterium
GTATGGCATGGAGGCGCTCGGGCCGGGCCACGCCGCGCGCCTCCATGCCATACATGGCATTGCCCAGCGCCGTGCGCCAGGGCAGCAGGCAGTCGCGCGCCAGCATGTAGGCGGTATCGGGATTGCCCGCGCGCGGGGGCTTTCCGCAGATGGTGATCTCGCCCTCGGTGAGCGGCAGGAGCCCGGTCAGCAGGTTCAGCACCGTGGTCTTGCCGCAGCCCGAAGGCCCGACGATGGAGACGAACTCGCCCCGGGCGATATCGACCGAGACATTCTCGACCGCCACCACCTCGCCGAAGCGCACGGTGACGTTGCGAATGGAAATGGCCGGGGCCGTGTCGCCACCGGGGCGCTCGGAAACGGAAGGAGCGGCTTGGCTGTTCACGGGAGATTCTCCGCATCTGGGGGTGTGTTCGGGCGGGCAGCAGCGGCCCGCCCGGCGCCGGCGTTCACTCGCCCAGGACCATTTCCTCGTAGCCCACCACCCGGTCGGCCATCTTCAGCGTGGCGGCGAACTGCGCCGCGCCCTTGACGCCTTCGGGGTCGAAGCCGGTCTTGTAGCCGGGCAGGGCGTTGCGCACCGCCTGCTCCAGGATCTCGTCGCCGCGCTCGAGCTGGATTTCGAAATCCTGGCGCACGATGGCCACAAGCTCATCGAAATTGGCCGGGTCCTGAAGCCAGGCCTCGGCGTCCTTCGCCGCCGCCCGGACCGCTTCGACCACCTGCGGGTTGGCTTCGGCATAGGCGCGGGTGACCACCAGCAGGTTGTTGGCGCCCCGGTCGAGCGTCAGGATCTTCGGCTCGGGCGACTCGGCCTGCGACCAGGCGATCCTGCAGGTCTCGAGCACTTCGCAGATCGCCTGCATCGGCGCCCAGCTCAGCACCGCATCGACCTGGCCGGAGGTCAGTGACAGATAGGCCGTTGACGGCCCGCCCACGGCGATATAGGCCGCGCTTTCGGGATC
Source organism: Paracoccaceae bacterium (assembly GCA_026997055.1). Lineage (GTDB taxonomy): Bacteria > Pseudomonadota > Alphaproteobacteria > Rhodobacterales > Rhodobacteraceae > JAAEUB01. The sequence continues at coordinate 966 of JALWJU010000381.1, forward strand.
GACCCCGGCATCCTTGAGCAGCATCTTGGCGACGAATTCCCCCGGCGTGCCACGGGCCGAGACGCCGATCTTGCCGCCCTCGAGGTTCTTCATCGTGGCGTTCTGGTCTGCCGCCGCCACGTCGTTGCTGACGGCCATGACGATGACCGAGCGCACCATCGAGCCGGAAATCCCGACAAAGGGCGCGCCCTTGGCGATGGCGGCGGCCAGCCCCACGGTGGGCAGCATGCCGACCTCGATCGAGCCCGCCAGCAGCGCCTGGGAGCCGCCCGCCCCCGAGGGGATCACCACCAGTTCGCAGGTGATGCCACGATCGGCGCAAAAGCCCCTGGCCCGCGCGACCTTCATCAGCAGGTTGCCGGTGCCGGGATAGTCCTGGATGCGGATGGTCTCGCCCTGACCCTGGGCAAGCGCGGTGGCGGCGGCGCCAAGGGTCATGGCGGCCGTGGCCAGTGCCGAAATGAATCTGCGGATCGTCATGGTCTTCCTCCCGGGTTCGAATCGCGACGGCCGGTTATCTGCTGGCCGATGCTTGACGGATAGCAAATTATAAGATTGTTGACAATCCTGTAATCGACAAGAGGCGTGCTCAACCCCGTCCTGGCCCTGAATACGGGCATATATGTCCATTGCGGCAATCGAGCGTGTCATGAGCGCGGGGTCGAAAACTCCCGCCCGCTGGTCTGCGCCCTATCCGGCATGGCTGCGCACGAAATCCATCTGGCAGGCAAGAAAGGCCTCGCCCAGCGCGGTGCCGCTCCTGTCGAAACCATGGATGGCGCCGGCGGCCTCGACATAGGTGACATCCACCCCCGCCTTCTTCAGGTGCCGGGCGTAATCGCGGCACTCGTCCAGGAACAGATCGCAGGTGCCGACGCCGATCCAGGCAGGGGGCAGGCCGGTCAGATCCGTGTGCCGCGCGGGCACCGCAAAGGGGCGGGGATCGGCGGCGCCGGGGGCGTGGCCCAGATAGCTTGTCCAGCCGAAACGGTTGGAGCGGTTGCTCCACACCCGGTGGCGGGGCCTGTCCAGGTCGCGCCGGGCGGCGGTGCGATCGTCGAGCATCGGATAGACCAGAAGCTGCGCGGCCGGCAGGGGGGCGCCTTGGGCCAGCAGGCGCTGGGTCAGGGCCGCGGCCAGCCCGCCGCCGGCGCTGGTGCCGCCGATCACCAGGCGGGAGGCGTCGATCCCCAGCGCCTGGGCGTTTTCCCGGGTCCAGTTCCAGGCCGCCAGCAGATCCTCCTGCGCGGCGGGAAAGGGAGCTTCGGGCGCCAGGCGGTAGCCGGGGCAGATCACCGCAATCCCCAGCGCGCGGGCGAAACGCGCCCCGATGGCGGCGGCTTCGCGATTGCTGCCCATCACCAGCCCGCCGCCATGGATCAGGACCAGCGCGCCCCGCCCCTGCCGCCTCTCGGGCGAAATGACCAGCAGCCCCGGCCCGACTTCGCCGTGCTCCGAAAGGCGCAGCCCGGACAGGTCGGGCCGGGGCGCCATGGCGGGCAGCAGCCGGCGCAGAGGCTTGAATGTCCAGCGGTTCACCGCCAGCCAGCCCGCACGGCGGTCGAAGGCCGCCAACTCTTCGGCAATGGGCGCCGGGCTGGCGGAGCCGACCGACGGGTCCGGCTCGAAGCCTATTGCCGGATGGAGGGGGGCGGCGGTCATGGCAGTCGGGCTGCCGGTGGGCGTGGGGCCATCAGCCCGCGCTTTTGCGCTCCAGCCGGGCGCTGGCGGCTGCGCGGGAGCGGTCGATCAACTCTTCGGCAAGGTCTGCGGCATGGCGCATGCGACCCTTGCGCAGGAGTGCGGCCATTTCGGCCCAGGTCTCGGCCGAGCGCCTGCGCGCCTCCGGGCTGCCGAGCGCCAGGAGGGTATAGCGGTAGGTCTGGCGGGCCAGCGAACGGATCATTTCCACCAGGCGCTTGTTGTCCGAACGGGCGGCGATGAACAGGTGCAGCCTGGCGCTGGCGCGGGCGTAATCCGCGTGTGCTGCGTCGCTTTCGTTGCGTGCGGCCAGTTCCTGCATCTCGCCCACCTGGCGGTCGATCTCGTCCAGATCTGCCTCTGCCAAGGCATCGAAACCGCGAATCGCCAGCCCGATCAGCGCCTTGCGGATCGAGAAGATATCCTGGACCTCCTTGGCGCTCAGTTCTGTCACATGGGCGCCGCGATGGGGCAGGATCACCACCACCGAGTCCTTTTCGAGGATCCGCAATGCCTCGCGCACCGGCCCGCGCGACACCTGGAAGCGCCGCGACAGCTCCTCTTCGCGGATGCGCTCGCCCAGCTCGTATTCGCCCTCGATAATGGCGCGAAACACCGCCTCGGCGATCTGCTCGGGCAGAGTCAGCGGATGGATTTCGCCCTCGGCGCGCATGGAAAAGATGCTGTGAAGATCGTGGCTTGTGCCCTGCACGGTGGTTCCTGTCAGCAATATGTTTGTCGATCTTCGCGAGCATAGCGGGGCGGGGCCGGTCAGGA
>JALWJU010000382.1 GCA_026997055.1 Paracoccaceae bacterium
GCCTGCACATTCTCCCACCCCGATCCGCCCGCTCCGATTCGCCCATCCCGATTCGCCGTTCCCGGTCGCGGTTTCAGCCGCGGGCCTTGTCCAGCGGCGCGGCCATCAGATCTTCGACCAGAAGGGAGAGCAGCTGCGCCCGGCCGCTGACCCCGGCCTTGCGGTAAATGCCGTTCAGGTGGGCCTTGATGGTGCCGTCCTTGGAGCCGCGCAGTTCGGCGATGTCGGGGATCGACAGGCCCTTCAGCGCGAACATGGCCACATCGGCCTCGGAAGGGGTCAGGCCCCAGTCACGAAAATACTGCTCGATCAGCTCGTGCAGCTCCCCGGCGGCCACATGCAGGGCCCGTTCGGCCCGGGCCTGGCGCTGCTGCAACTGCACTAGGTACTGCACCTCCAGGAAGATGGCGACGATCAGCGCGATCGTCGCCAGAAGCTCCATGATCAGATGCGGGTCGGACAGGATCCCGCCCAGCTCTCCGGGGTGCATGTCCTGCATCACGTCCCAGGCGAAAAACAGCGCACAGGCGATCTGCGCAATGATCACCGCCAGAATCCCGATGCTCTTTTTCTTCAGCATTTCGGTTCAGTCTCCTTGCCCAGCCCGGCCTGCGCTCCAGTCTCGCCCTTTTCCGCCCTTTTCCGCCTGCGGCTGGCCCTCTCCTGCCCTCCTGGCTCCTGCCTCCCTGCCCCCTGGCTCCTGCCCTCCTGCCTTCCTGGCTCCTGGCTGCCGTCCCTTGCCGTTGCACGCTGCCATGCGGGACCTTGCGGCTTTTCCATGTCCTGCGCCCAGGCCCATCTGCGCCCAGTGCGCCCAGGTCCATAGGCGCCCTCGCCTCCTCCGCCCCTTCGGCGGCACGGGCGCGTGCTCCTCATGCCCGCCCTCTGCCGGCTCCCTGCCCGTTCCCTGCGGGCTCCCTGCCCGTTCCATGCCGGCCGGAAAGCTTCGGGGCACTGGAAGCATGCCGTGATCATGTAGCCGCTCGCGGCACCGGAGACAAGACCGCCGGCGGAAAGCACAATTCGGCTTTCCTTGACCACGTTCGGCGATTAACCATGAAGAAAGGCGCCCGAGGCGCAGAATCATGCGAGGAGGTCCCATGACGGGTTCGGTCAACAAGGTTATTCTCATCGGCAATCTGGGGCGTGACCCGGAGGTGCGGTCCTTTCAGAATGGCGGCAAGGTGTGCAACCTGCGCATCGCCACCACCGAGACCTGGCGCGACCGCAATACCGGCGAGCGCCAGGAGCGGACCGAATGGCACAGCGTGGCGATCTTCTCCGAAGGGCTGGTGCGGGTGGCCGAGCAATATCTGCGCAAGGGCTCCAAGGTCTATGTCGAGGGCCAGTTGCAGACCCGCAAGTGGCAGGATCAGTCCGGCGCCGACCGTTACTCTACCGAGGTGGTGCTGCGCGGCTTCAACGCCACCCTGGTGATGCTCGACGGGCGCGGCGGCGGGGGCGCAGATGCGGATGGCGGCTATGGCGCAGGACCGGGAGCCGGCGCGCCCGGAAGCGGAAGCGGCGGGGCCGGTGGCAGTGGCGCAGCGGGCGGTTTCGACGACGAGATCCCCTTCTGAGCCGCCCGGAGCGCGGGCCCGTCGGCTGGCCGGCATGTCCGGAACAAGCGGAGGATGAGGCATGTCCTGGTCATTTCCAATCGGGCGTCTGTTCGGCAGCGAACTGCGCATCCATGTGACCTTCCTGCTGCTGCTCGGCTGGATCGCCTATGCCGGCTGGCAGGCCGGCGGCAGCACGGCGGCGATTGCCCATACGCTGTTTGCCATAGCCCTGTTCGCCTGCGTGATCGCCCATGAATTCGGCCATGCGCTGACCGCCCGCCGCTATGGGATCGCGACGCCCGACATCACGCTTTTGCCGATCGGCGGGGTGGCGCGGCTGGAAAGGATGCCGGAAAAGCCCGGCCAGGAGATCGTGGTGGCCCTGGCCGGGCCGGCGGTCAATCTGGCGATCTGGGCGCTGCTCGGCCTGCTGTCCGGCGCCTTCGGGACCGCAGGGGGCGGCAGCAATGGCGGCGCCCTGACGGGCCAGACCCTGGCCAGTCTGCCGGCGGACCTGGCCCGGGTAAACCTCTGGATCGCGCTGTTCAACCTGCTGCCGGCCTTTCCCATGGATGGCGGACGGGTGCTGCGGGCGCTGCTGGCGATGCGGACGGACCGGGTCACGGCCACGCGCCGCGCCGCCCAGGCCGGGCAGGCGCTGGCGCTGCTGATGGGGCTGGCGGGATTTGCCACCGGCAATCTGATCCTGCTGCTGATCGGCTTCTTCATCCTGATGGCGGCGGGAGCGGAAAGCTCGGAAGTGGCCATGCAGTCGGCCCTGCGCGGCCTGAAAGCGCGCGATGCGATGATCACCTCCTATGAGACGCTGACCCCCGAGGACAGCCTGGATGCGGCAGCGGCAGCGCTCATCCGCACCACACAGCACGAGTTCCCGGTGGTCGAGGCACCCGGCGGACACCCGGTGGGGCTGCTGACCCGCACCGACCTGTTCGCGGCCCTGTCGCAAACGCCACGCCCGCGGGAAGTGGCGGCGGTAATGCAGCGCGACCTGCCCCGGGCAGGCCCCGAGGACGAGCTTGAAAAGGTGCTGCAACTGCTGGCTGACGGAGCCCCGGCGGTGATGATCCCCGGCCTGCAGGGAGGATTGCTCGGCTATGTGACGCGAGAGAATGTCGGAGAGCTGATGGTCATGATGGCCAACAGGCAGCAGCGCTGAGCCTGAAACGCTCCGGCAAGGACGGAGTGATTCTCTGCGAGGAGCGTGGCTGCCGCCTACCGCGCGGCCAGCGCCTCTTCCAGCACCGCGCGTACGGTCTCGGCCTCCACGTCTTCGGCGACGAAGGCCTCGCCGATCCCGCGCGCCAGCACATAGCGCATCTTGCCGGCCACCACCTTCTTGTCCTGCGCCATCAGCCCGAGCAGGCCCTCGGCATCGGGCAAATCGCCGGGGATGTCGGCAAGGTCCTTCTTCATCCCCATCGCCGCAAGATGCGCGCGCAGGCGCGAGGGACCCTCCTGCGCCATCAGCCCCAGCCGCGCCGAAAGCTCGAAGGCCAGCACCATGCCGATCGCCACCCCCTCGCCATGCAGGAGCCGCGTGCCATCATAGCCCGTGGCCGCCTCCAGCGCATGGCCGAATGTGTGGCCCAGATTGAGCAGCGCGCGCACCCCGTGTTCGCGCTCGTCGGCGACCACGATATCGGCCTTGGCCTGCACCGAGCGGCGCACCGCCTCTTCGCGCAGCGCCATGTCGCCGGCCGCGAGCGCCGGGCCGTTTGCCTCGAGCCATTCGAAAAAGGCGAGGTCGCCGAGGCAGCCGTATTTCACCACCTCGCCATAGCCCGCGAGGAAGTCACGCGCCTCCAGCGTGCCCAGCACGGCGATATCGGCGAGCACCAGCGCGGGC
>JALWJU010000383.1 GCA_026997055.1 Paracoccaceae bacterium
ACTGCCTGCCCGGCGCCGGTTGCCTCACTGGCCCAGGCCCAGAGCCCGGAGATGGGCCACGCTGTCGCGCAGGCGCGAAAAGTCCCTGATCTCCACGATCAGATGCGGCGCCGGGCCGCTTCCCTCCGGTCTCTCGGCAAGGGCGGCAAAGACTGCCTGCCAGTTCTCGCTGCCCTCCCCCGGCGGCCAGTGGCGGTCGGCAAGCCCGTCGCTGTCCTGCAGGTGCAGATGGGCAAGTTCGGCGCCCGCCGCGCGGATGAAGTCGGCTGCCGACGGTGCGCCGGCCACCCGGTGCGCCCAGAAGGCATGGCCGGTATCCACCGAGAGCTTCAGCGCCGGGCTGGCGGCGGCTTCGACGACAGCGGCGCGCAGGGCGGGGTCGGTGTCCTTGATGTTTTCCAGCACCAGCGTCACGCCCTGATCCTCGGCCCGTCGGAGCGCCGGTGCGAGGGTATCGAGAATGGCTTCGATGCTGGCGCCGCGGCTGCGCGGTGTATTGTCGAGATTGCCCGCATCCCACAGGTCATAGGGCGAGTGGATCACCATCTGCACCGCTCCCAGCCGGTCGCAGACATCCAGCGCCGCATCGAGGCGGGCCTGCGCCACGGCGCGGATCTCGCGGTCGCGCACATCCAGTTCGAAGCCCGAATAGGGGCCGTGGATGCCCAGCCGCCCGTGCCAGCCATCCAGCGCCTTCTGCGCCATCTCGATGAAGGGTTCCGGTGCGCTCAGGATGTCGGCGAGGGAGAATTCCGGCAGTTCCAGGTCGCGGTTCTTCTCGGCCAGCCAGTCGCGATGCGCGGGCAGGTCCAGTACCGATAGCTGGGCGCCGATCACCGGCAGCGCCGTCGCCATGGATTCAGCCCTCCGAGACCATCACCACGTCATACATGACCGGCTGGTAATCCTTGGCCAGCGCGAGGAATTTCTGCAGGTAAGCCTGCATTTCCTCGCTGCGCTGCAGGGCCTGGAAATGCTCCCGGCTCTCCCACTGCATGTAATTGGCGATGCGGGTGCGCGCGTCGTTCACATGCACGGCGGCGGCGACGAAGCCCGGCTGCTTCGAGGCGAAGTCGTTGCAGGCCTCGGTGAGCAGGTCGATCAGCGCCTGACAGTCGGCCGGGGCGACTTCGAAGGTGCTGATGATGGTCTGGTGGCCGGCATCCTTGCTGATATGCGGCATGTGGTCCTCCCTTTTTCGCCAGCTTACGGCGGAAAAGGAAGCCGGGGCAAGCGATTACCCGCTGTCAACAGGCCCTAGCGGCAGACATGCACCGCGCAGGGCGCATGGCGCACCACCCGCGCCGCGGTCGAGCCGAGGAACCAGTCCTGCATCCCCGGCCGGTGCGAGGCGACGACGATGCAATCCACCCCCTCGTCGCGGGCATATTCGATGATCGAATGCCCCGGATGGCCGCTGATCACCACCGGCTCTGCCGCTTCGGCGCCGTCCAGCGCTTCGGCCAGGCGCTTCTGCAGCTCGGCGCGGTTCGCCTCGATCTGCCCTTCCGGCAGGTACTGGGCCACATAGGCGGGCACTTCCTCCATCACATGCAGGGCGGTGATCTTCGCTCCCTCATCGGCGAGGGTCCGGGCGACTTTCAGCGCTTCGCCCACGTCGCGGTCATGGTCGAAGGCCACCGGAACCAGAATATGCTTGTACATGGCGCTTCTCCTTTTCTGAATGTTTCCCGAAAACGGGGCAATGATAGAGGCTGCGGGGCGGCGGCGCCATGAGGCAGGTCAAACCGGCGCCTGCAGCAGGATCGCGCGAAAGTCGTTGACATTGGTGCCGGTGGGGCCGGGGGCGAAGAGGTCGCCCAGCGCTGCAAAGGCGCTCCAGCTGTCGTTGCCCGCGAGCAGGGCGGCGGGGTCGTGGCCCTCAGCGATGAGGCGGGCGGCGCTCTCGCCATCGGCAAAGGCGCCGGCATTGTCCTCGCTGCCGTCGATCCCGTCGGTATCGGCGGCCAGCGCCGCCCAGCCGGGCTGCCCCGCGCAGGTGAGCGCCAGCGAGAGGAGGAATTCGCCGTTGCGCCCGCCGCGCCCCCGCCCGCGCAGGGTGACGGTGGTCTCTCCGCCCGAGAGCAGCACCACCGGGGGGCGGAAGGGGCGGGCGCGCGCCAGCACCTCGAGCGCAATCGCCCCGTGCATCTTCGCCACTTCGCGCGCCTCGCCCTCGATCCGGTCCGACAGGATCACCGCCGGGATGCCCGCCGCCTCTGCCGCGCGCGCGGCTGCCTCGAGCGACAGGCGGGCCGAGGCGATGATGCGCGCCGAGTGGCCCTGAAAGAGCGCATCGTCCGGGCGGGGCGCGCGCGCGGTGCGGATGTGCTCGAGCACCGGCGCGGGCAGGTCGATCCGGTAGGCCCTGATCGCCGCCAGCGCCTCTTCGGCCCCGGTTTCATCGGCAAGGGTCGGCCCGGAGGCGACCTCGTGCGGCGCGTCTCCCGGCACGTCGGAGACGATCAGGCTGACCACCCGCGCAGGTGCTGCCAGCGCCGCCAGCCGCCCGCCCTTGATCCCGGAGAATTGCTTGCGGATCGCGTTCATGGCGCCGATCGGTGCGCCGGAGGCCAGCAGGGCGGCGTTCAGCGCCTGCTCGTCGGCCAGCGAAAAGCCAGCGGGAGGCGCGGGCAGCAGCGCCGAGCCGCCGCCGGTGATCAGCGCCACCACCAGATCGTCGGGCCCCAGCCCGCTCACCGCCTCGCGGAGCGCCGCGCTTGCCGCAAGCCCGGCCGCGTCGGGCACCGGATGCGCGGCTTCCAGCACCCTTATGCGCCGGCAGGGGGTGGCGTAGCCGTAGCGGGTCACCACCACGCCCGAAAGCGGGCCGTCCCAGGCCGCTTCGAAGGCTGCCGCCAGCTGCGCCGCGCCCTTGCCCGCGCCCACCACCACGGTGCGCCCCTCGGGGCGCTCGGGCAGGTTGCCCCGCAGGATCCGCGCCGGGTCGGCCGCCGCGATAGCCGCCTCGAACAGGCCGGTGAGAAAGGTCTTGTCCGCCGTGCTCACCATGGCGCTATCCGCCTGCCAGCGCGGTGTCGATGGCGCCGGCGAGCTTGTCCACCAGCTCTTCCACCTGCGCGCTCTCCATGATGAAGGGCGGGGCCAGCAGCACATGGTCGCCGTGCCTGCCGTCACGCGTGCCGCCCATCGGGTAGCAGATCAGCCCGGCCTCGAAGGCCGCGCGCTTGATCCGCCCGGCAATCCCGCGCGAAGGGTCGAAGGGGCGCCTGCTTTCGCGATCCTCGACCAGTTCGATCCCGCGAAACAGGCCGCGTCCGCGCAAATCTCCCACATGCGGATGATCGCCCAGCGCCTCCTTGAGGACCGCTTCCAGTTCGCTGCCCAGCGTGCGCACCCGCTCCACCAGGCCGCGCTCCAGGATCGCGCGTACCACCGCAAGCCCGGCCGCCGCCGCCACCGGGTGG
>JALWJU010000384.1:0-2575 GCA_026997055.1 Paracoccaceae bacterium
CTGCACATCCTGCGCGCGCCGCTTGCCGCGCGCCGCGCGCAGGATGTGCAGATCGGCGCTCCTGGGTGTGCCGTCCGCATGGGTCACCACCCGGTCATCGCCCATGACCGCGGCATTGGCGCTTTCGGCCTCGGCCAGCAGCGCGCGCAGCTTGCGCCGCCCGGCCGGAGAGATCCGGTAGCGCACCACCCGCCCCTCGCCCGCCTTCTCGATCCAGCCCAGAAGCGCCATCGCCTCGGCCGCCCTGCGCGCCACGGTCGCCACCTGGCGGGGGCGGCCATCGGCGCTTTCCACCACCACCACCGCCGTCTCCACCTCCGGCACAACAGCCAGAACCGCACCTTCCCGCATCAGCGCCCGCAATATGCGCATCGCATCCCGGTGCAGGGTCTTTTCGTCCTGGGGAAGGTCCTTCATCTCGGGCAGCATCTCCTGTGCATCGTCGCCGCGCTTGCCCTGCTGTCGGCGTACCAGCCCGCCCAGCCGCAGCAGGGCGCGGTCCACCAGCGGATCGTCGCGACGGGTTTCCGTCTTGCGAACCCTGCGCAGAACCGTTGACGCATGGAGCCCCGCCCTTCGCGCCAGGGCGCGGATCGACTGGCCCCCCTCCACGTGATCCAGGTAAAGGCGGACCTCGTCGGACACCCATTCGGGCATGTCTCCGCCCCTTCGCGGGCAAGAGGTCGCGTGTTCCATACCATCCCCCTCATGGCTACGGGTTGCCCGGTCGGCACGCCTGATCGAATACAACCCCGAGTTGTCTAACGCCTGTCAACTTATCCATAGCAAAGGTTACCGAAAAGTTAATTAATTCGGATGATTCCCATCTTTGTTTCCAAATTGTGGACAAATTTTCAAACCGGCGAACGGTCGAAACAATTCCACGCAACACCCCAAAAGGTTGTGCGAACCTCCCATGGATACATGAGAATCCGAAAGGAGCCACCGATGTCTCAAGCCGAAACGGCCCTGAAAACCCTCAGTTCCCTGCGCCGGCCGCGCCTTCTGATCCGCGCGGCGCGCTTCGGCCTGGCCGATTACAACCGCGACCGCGACCTGAAACGGCTGATGCGCGTGCTCGTCCCCCCGCCGCCGGAGCGGGCGCTGAGCGACCTTCTGGCCGCCGAATCCGAGGCCGAGGCCAGGCGCACCTCCGGCGCCGCCGGGTATTGCGTGGCCCGCCATGTGGAACTGCTGATCGCCCTGATGGGCGAATCGCTGCTGGTCAAGGGGCGGATGCAGCACGATACGCTCCCGTGAAGCACGCCGGCTCGAAGCGCCGGCCGAAGCTCCGGCCGGAGGCAGATACGGATCCGGCGCGGCCAGGTCCGCCGGCGAACCGGGGCACGGTTTCTGCCAGAACCGCCCGGCCGCCAGCGCAGCGCCGGAGCAGGCCGACGGGCCCGCTCGCCGCGGAAATCAGAGCGCCTGCAGCTGCGTCCGGAAACGCGCCGCATTGGCCGCGTAATGCTCCGCGCTCAGACGCAGCCTGTCCCGGGCCTGCTGGTCGAGCATGCGCACCACCCTGCCCGGCGCGCCCATGACCAGCGATCCGGGCGGGATTTCCTTGCCCTCGGTGATCAGGGCACCGGCGCCGATCAGGCTGCCGGCGCCGATCCGGGCGCCGTTGAGCACGGTTGCGCCCATGCCGATCAGCACGTTCTCCTCCAGCGTGCAGCCATGCAGGATGGCACGGTGGCCAACGGTGCAGCCCTCGCCGATCGCCAGCGGGAAACCCGGGTCCGTGTGCAGCACGGAATTGTCCTGGATATTCGTGCCGGCGCCGATCGTCAGCCGCTCCTGGTCGCCGCGCAGAACGGCACCGAACCAGACCGAGGCCCGGGCCTGCAACGCCACGTTGCCGATCACATGAGCGCCCGGCGCCACCCAGGCGTCTTCGGCAATCTCCGGGGCGTGGTCGCCCAGCCGGTAGATGCTCATTTCTCCTCCCTCCGCTTCCTATCTTCCCGATATTTCCTCGAATTCTCCCTGCAGGCGGCGCACATGCTCGCTCAGGCCGGGCTGCTGGCTGCGGCGCAGGCGGCTGGCGCTGACGATCTGTTTCAGCCGCCGGTCGGTTTCTTCCAGGTCGTCGTTGATCAGGACGTAATCATATGCGTCCCAGTGGCTGATCTCGTCCCAGCTTTTGCGCATCCGCCGGGCGATCACCTCGGGCGCGTCCTGGCCGCGCGCCACCAGGCGGCGGTGCAGTTCGCCGATCGAGGGCGGCAGCAGGAAGATAGACAGCGTATGCGGGCCCAGTTTCGAATTGCGGATCTGCTGGGCCCCCTGCCAGTCGATATCGAACAGCACGTCGCGCCCGGAATCGATCGCCGCCTGCACCGGGGCGAGGGGCGAGCCGTAGAAATTGCCGAACACGCGGGCATGTTCGAGCATGGCGCCGGCGGCGACTTCGGCCTGGAACGCCTCTTCGCTGATGAAGTGGTAATCCTGCCCGTCCCGCTCGCCGGGCCGTGGGGCGCGCGTGGTGGCCGAGACCGAAAAGCTGATCTCCGGGTCCCAGTCGCGCAGGCGGCGCGCAAGCGTGGACTTGCCGGCGCCCGAGGGCGAGGAG
>JALWJU010000384.1:2585-3422 GCA_026997055.1 Paracoccaceae bacterium
TCAGCAGGCCGCGGCGGGGCGGAGAAGGCGCGGGGGGCTGGGACTGGGGATGCGACTCGGCCGGCATGGGCTCACTCCACGTTCTGGACCTGCTCGCGCATCTGATCGATCACATGCTTGAGGTCAAGGCCGATGGCGGTCAGGGGCTGAAACTGGGCCTTGGCGCAGAGCGTATTGGCCTCGCGGTTGAACTCCTGCATCAGGAAATCGAGCTTGCGCCCCCTGGGGCCTTCGCCCGCAAGCAGGTCGCGGGCGGCGACCACATGGGCCCGAAGGCGGTCAAGCTCCTCGCGGATGTCGGATCTCACCGCGAGCAGGGCCAGTTCCTGGGCCAGGCGGTCGGGATCGGCGCCCTCGCTGTTATCGAGGATACGGGCCAGCGCGGCGCGCAGATTCTCGCGCTGGGCGATGCTGCGCTCGGCGGCTGCCTTCTCGGCCCTGGCCACGAGGGATTCGACCTGATCGAGCTGGCTTGCGAGCATTGCCGCAAGGGCGGCGCCTTCGCTCGCGCGCATCGCGTTGAAGGCGCCCAGAAGCTCCGGAAACTGTGCCAGCAGCGCCTCCAGCAGGGGCGCGGTGTCCTCCTCGGGGCCGGTCGCATCGACAACCCCGCGCATGGCGGCGATCTCCGCCGGGCTGGCCGGAGCGATGGCCAGGCCGTGGCGGCCGGCCTCATGGCCGATCTCGCAGAGCATGGCAAGGACGCGCTCGAGCCCCGCCCGGTTCAGCGCCATGGCGCCCTCGCCTTCGCCCTCGCGGCCGATTCGCAGCGACAGGGTGACATTGCCCCGCCCGACACCTGCCTCTCATACACATCTGACGCTGCCGACGATACCC
>JALWJU010000385.1:0-30181 GCA_026997055.1 Paracoccaceae bacterium
CCGGAAAGCCGTGTGGCCGAGTGGATCGAGGCCCTGTGCACGGAACTGGACCGCGCGGCTTCCACCCGTTGCTGGCCGACCGTGCGCGAGGTCGAGGCGGCAGCCGGCAAGGCGCACCTGGCGCCGGGTCCGCGCGAGCAGGTGGCCGGCGACTGGTCGCTCGACGACGCGGCCATCACGGCGAGGCGCATCCGCAACCGCGAGCCCTTTGCCGAGAATCACCTGCATGGCCGGATTGCCGACGAAATGCTGCGCCGCGGGCTGATCACGAGCGCCGAACTCGCGGAACTGCGCAGGATCGTGGCCGCGCGGAAAGACCGCTGGAGGTGATGGTATGAGCGGGAAGGGGAACAGGCTCACCGCCTCGGAAATCGCCGACCGGATGGAGGACGCCGCCCGCACCCTGCGTCGCCTGCCCGACCCGCCGGGTTCCGGGCCGAAAGGCTATGGCCGCTCCTGGCCCGAATACGTGCAGGAGGCGAAACACGCCTATGGCTACCACGAGGCCCGCATGCGCGTGCGCCCGTCACCCCGCGACATCGCCCAGATGGAGGAATGCTTCGACTGGCTGCGGCTGGTTGCGCCCGAGGACGCCCGGATCATCTGGATGCGGGCCGAGGGCCGGCGCTGGCGCGAGGTGTGCGTCGAGGCCGGTTGCGTGCGCCAGACCGCCTGGCGGCGCTGGGTGGCGGCACTGGCGACGATCGCAAAGCGGTTGAATGCCGAAAAAACCAACGCAGCGAATTCCCGCCCTCGCGACTGATTGCGCCGGGCAATCCCGGGGGTTGCCGGGCTGTTCCTTTTCACCCGGCGCCGGGCGTGGTTTGCCCGGCAAAGCCCGTCGAACTTTGGGCGCGACATTTTCGGGTGTTTTGTGGCAGAAAACGGATAAGCTCGAAGAAGCCTGCCCTCCTCAAGCCGCGCCTCCCCCCACCCTGGGTCCTCCCGGGCCGAGATCGTATACGGGGGGGCTTGGCGCGGCATTTCGCCAGCGACAGGGTGTTGTTTTGGGTGCGCAGTCTGGGTGCGCACCTGCCGATCCGTCCAAGAAAACAACGTATTTACCGAGGGTTGTGCGAATTCACCCAAGTGCGCACCTGCGCACCCGGGTGCGCACTCGGGTTCGCAGGTGCGCACCTCAAGCAGATCCGGGTGCGCACCCCAGCAGATACCGCCTCCCTGGCCTCAACTCCGGCCCCGCCATCGCGCGGGGCCGTTTTCTTTTGGCTCCAGGCAAACGCAAGGAAAGACCGTGAAGATCAGGATGACGCCGGTGGGCGACCTCACCCCCTATGCCGGGAACGCCCGCACCCACACCGATGCCCAGATCGCCCAGATCGCCGCGTCGATCGAGGAGTTCGGTTTTACCAACCCGATCCTTGCCGATAGCGAAGGCGTGATCATCGCGGGCCACGGCAGGCTGCTGGCCGCCGAGAGGCTCGGCATGGACAAGGTGCCGGTCATCACGCTGGACCATCTCGACGAGGCCCAGCGCCGGGCTCTGGTGATCGCTGACAACAAGATCGCCGAGAATGCCGGCTGGGACGAGGATCTGCTGCGTTCAGAACTGGAAGCCCTGCAGGAGATGGATTTCGACCTAGACCTGGTAGGCTTTTCGGACGAGGAACTGGACGAGTTGCTTCACGGGTTGGGGGAAGACGACGAGCCTGAAGGCGACCTTGCCCCCGCCCCGGTGCCGGAACCACCGGAAGACCCGGTTACCCGCCCGGGCGATCTCTGGCTGCTTGGCAATCACCGCATTCTGTGCGGCGACAGTACGAATCTGAAGGACGTGGAGCGCCTTATGAACGGCAAGACCGCCGCGTTGTTCTCGACCGACCCGCCCTACCTGGTCGACTACACCGGCGCCGGTCGTCCGAATGACACGGGAAAGGACTGGTCCGACCTCTACCGCGAGGTCGACATCAAGGATGCCGAGGGCTTCCTGCGTGCCGTCTTCCGCAACGCGATCAAGGTTACCCGCAAGGATGCCGCCTGGTATTGCTGGCACGCCCACAAGCGTGCAGCCCTGATCGAGGCGATCTGGACGGAACTCGGCATCCTCAACCACCAGCAGATCGTCTGGGTGAAGCCGGCGGCCATCCCCACCCACAGTTACTATCCCTGGCGGCACGAACCCTGTCTCATGGGCTGGCAGCAGGGCAACAAGCCGCCGCATCTGGGCGGCAACGACCACAATGTCACCAGCGTGTGGGAACTGGACTGGGAGGGCGCGGCGCGGCCGGTCGGCGCCGAGCACCCCACCCAGAAACCGCTCGAGGTGTTCGCGATCCCCATGCGCCGGCACACGAAGAAGGGCGAGATCTGCTTCGAGCCGTTCTCGGGCTCGGGCTCGCAGATCGTAGCCGGCGAGGCGCTGGGGCGGAAGGTGTACGCGATGGAACTGCAGCCGGCCTTCGTGGACGTGGCGATCAAGCGCTGGCAGGAGGCCACGGGGCGGCAGGCGGTGCTGGAGGAGACCGGCCAGACCTTTGCCGATGTGGCCGACAACCCGCGCTGAGGCAATGGATGGCGTGGCTCTACCTTCCCCCGGCCTGCCTGCCGGAACAGACGACGCATGCCTCTTCGGCCTGTCGCTGTGCTCCGGCGCCGGCGGGCTGGAACTCGGCCTGCACATCGCTTGTCCCGAATACCGAACTGTGGGTTACGTCGAGCGGGACGCCTATGCCGCGGCCATCCTCGTGGCGCGGATGGAAGACAAGGCCCTGGCGCAGGCGCCTCTCTGGGACGATGTTGCCACATTCGACGGCCGCCCGTGGCGTGGAGCGGTGGACATTGTCACTGCGGGCTATCCGTGCCAACCGTTCAGTTTGGCGGGCAAGCGAAAGGGCGCGAGTGACCCCCGCCACCTCTGGCCCCACGTCGCGCGCATCATCGGGGAATGCGCGCCGCCCTTCGTCTTCCTCGAGAATGTCGCCCATCATCTCCGCCTCGGCTTTCCCGAGGTCGCCCGAGGACTGGTCGGCATGGGCTACAGACTTGCGGCGGGCCTCTTCACGGCGGCGGAAGTCGGCGCGCCCCACAAGCGCGAACGGCTGTTCGTCCTTGCCCAGCGGGAAGGCGACCACCTGGCCGACCCCGCGCGCATGCTCGGGGAAGAGGTCGAGCGGGGGCAACCGGACGGAGATGCTGCGCCGCTGGCCCACCCCGATGGCCAGCGACGGCAACAAGCCCAGCGCGGGCAACCGCAAGTCTGCCGACCTGACGCACGCCAGCCGGATGTGGCCGACCCCGGCGGCACGCGATGCCAAGGGCGCGAACAGCCAGGCGCATGTCGAGAAGAACGGCACGGGGCGGCGGCACATGGATCAGCTGGCGAACTTCACCGTGCATTCCCCCCTGGTCCCGGGGACGCCGGCGCCTGGCGGGACTATCTCCGACATGCCCCGCACCTTGAACCCAGCCTTCGTCGAAGCGCTGATGGGCTGGCCCACCGCGTGGACCGCCTTCGCCTCTGTGGCAACGGCGTGGTCCCCCTGGTTGCGGCGCATGCGGTTCGAGTTCTGGCGGCTCAGTTGTGCGATGGGTGAAGGAACCGGACAATGAAGAACAGCTGGACAATCCACGAGGTCACCCGCGCCTGCGGGGTGACGCGGGACGAGCTGAACCAGTGGATATCGCGCGGGGTCTTCCGACCCAGCGAGCCGACCCGCCGGGGCACGTGGCGGCGGTTCGACTGCTGCGATCTGGCGTGCCTGTCGACAATGGCGGCGCTGCGCAGGATGGATCTGTCGGTCTCAGCGGCGGGGCGTATCGCTGCGGATCTTCGCGCTGCCCTTACCCGAATGGACAAGATCAGGGAACCGCAGGGCCTGTTCATCATCGCCACCGATCCCTGGGACGCGGAGGCCCGCGAACCCGCCCGGCTGACGCACAGAGCGGAACTGACGACGGAGATGTTGACGGCGGCAGCTGCCGTCATGGTGGACGTGGCGAAGGTCTATCGGGATGCCCGCGCGGCGATCTCGGGGCGGCCGGCGAGGAACCGGGCCGACGTGGCCTGTGTGCGCCCGACAGGCGCGACAACGAAAGACGCCGCCCCATGAGGGGCAACGCAAGGGTCCGGGCCTCGTGTGGGCGCCTGTGGCGGCCAGTGCCTCAGCCGCGATCGGGGATGTTGTCGATGGCCTCGATCATCGCTTCCAGCATGGCTCGCTGGGCGGTGGCCTCGTTCTCGGTCTGCAGCCAGCCCGCGCTGATCTTGACGAGGTCCAAGAGGGCAGCCTGGTCGCCCTCGCGCAAGGCCTCGGCGGCGGCGGTCATCAGGTCGGTGACGGTGTGGATCTGGGCGTGCATGGGGGCGGTCTCCGTGGTGTGTCGTTTCGTGTCCACAGGATTGATCGACCGCGCGCGTCACTCCACTATAATCGCAGCAATATCATGGCTTTATCAAAGGGCTGTCGATTACAATCGACCCGATCCTGCACCGGGCAGTCAGCCCGCGATCCGATAGAACCGGCCCCTTTCGGCATCGGCCTCGGTCACCACGTTCAGCCCCAGCCGCTTGCGGAGCTGGCCCGAGATGACGCCACGCGCCGTGTGTTTCTTCCAGCCGGTCGCGGCGACGATCTCGTCGAGGGTGGCGCCATCCTTCGTGCGCAGCATCTCGACCAACATCGCCTGCTTGGTGCCCTTGCGCCGGGCCGGGCGTTCCGGCGCCGGTTCGGAAGCAGGCTCAGGCCGGGGCGGGTCGATCTCGACGCCGATTGCCTCGAGCCCAGCATCGGTGATGGCGAGCGTGGCAAAGCTCCCGTCCTGCCGCTGGCGCCAGAGAGCGCCGCGCTTGCGGGGATCGGCATCGACCTCGGTCAGCAGGCCGCGCTCGATCAGCGGCGCGACCACCTTCTTCGCAGCCGCCCCACGCAGGCGGCCCGGCAGGGGAAGGGCAATGCGGTCATCGCGCCGGGAGGCGCGCGAGAGGATCAGGGATTGGGTTTCGGTGAGTTCGGGCATCATGACCTCCGGGTTTTCGGGCGCGCGGAATGCGGGCCCTTCCACCGCCTGAAGCCCCGCACCTGGCGGGGCGAGGTCGGGGTCGCCGGGTTCAGTTGCAGGCTTCGGACTCGATCTCGGCGTGCATCGCAAGGCCGGTCAGACAGGGAAGACCAGCAGGAATGCCGGTTCGCCGGCTGGTGCGGCGGCTGATGCTCCATTTCATCCACCGCGCAGTTGCGGCCGTGATTGCCTCTGCAAGTGCCCGCCCGACCGCCATCTCGTTCGCTACATCGTCGGCGAAGTGGCGTCCGTGCCGGGAATCGAGGAAGGCCCTGACAGCAGCGGCACCGAGCCCGGTCGCCTCGCCGATGGCCGCGAAGGCAAGGTCCCATGCCGTGCCCGTATCTACCGGCGTGGGGGTTTCCAGGCGCGACATGGTTCCCCAGAAGCCCCAGGTTTCGTTCTCGGTGGGCAGGATGGTGGCGATCATGGGCGCGTCTCCGGTTCTTGTGTCGTTTTCGTGCAGACAGATTCGCGTAACCGGCCGCCGTTATCCAGTATAATCGCAGCAATATCATGGCGTTGTAGGCCACCGCCGGATTGCATGATGATCGGAGGAGTCCCATGGGCCTGTCCCGCCGCGCCTATGCCCGCCACCGCGGCGTTGCCGAAAGCGCCGTCCGCAAGGCCATCGCCGCGGGCCGGATCAAGCTGGAGAAGGACGGCACCATCGACCCGGTGAAGGCCGACCTGCAGTGGGAGGCACAGACCGACCCGATGAAGCGGCACGTGTCGGGCAAGCCCGTCCCCCGCGCGGCCATCAAGGCGGTCGATGACACCCTGCGCGAGGCCGGCACCACGGCCCCGGGCGGGGAGATGTCGTTTTTGCGCGCCCGCATGGCCAATGAGGTGCTGAAGGCCCAGACCGCTCGGCTGCGCCTGCAAAAGATGAAAGGCGAGTTGGTCGATCGCGCCAAGGCCACGTCCCTTGTCTTCGATCTCGCCCGGCGCGAGCGCGACGCCTGGATGAACTGGCCGCCCCGGGTTGCCGCCGACATGGCGGCGGAACTCGGGGTCGATGCCCATCTGATGGAGCAGGTGCTGGAGCACCACCTCCGCCGGCACCTCGCGGAGCTGGCGGAGATCGAGATTGAGCTCGGATGACAGCGATGGAACCGAAAGGATCAGGGCCGCCTGGCTGAAAGGCCTCGCCCCCGACCCGGCGCTCACCGTGTCGCAATGGGCCGACCGGCACAGGATCCTGTCCTCGCGCGCGGCGTCGGAAGCAGGGCCCTACCGCACCTCGCGCACGCCCTACATGCGGGGGATCATGGATGCGCTGTCGCCCAGCCATCCGGCCCGGCGGGTGGTGTTCATGAAGCCGGCGCAGGTGGGCGCCACCGAGGCCGGCAACAACTGGATCGGGTTCTGCATCCACCGCGCCCCG
The DNA here is from genome assembly GCA_026997055.1 of Paracoccaceae bacterium. Taxonomy (GTDB): domain Bacteria; phylum Pseudomonadota; class Alphaproteobacteria; order Rhodobacterales; family Rhodobacteraceae; genus JAAEUB01. The sequence continues at coordinate 6,404 of JALWJU010000385.1, forward strand.
GGGCCGATGCTGGCGGTACAGCCGACGGTGGATCTGGCCAAGAGGCTCAGCCAACAGCGGATCGATCCGCTGATCGAGGACAGCCCGGCGCTGCGCGACCTGGTCAGCCCGTCGCGCTCGCGCGACAGCGGCAACACGGTGCTGGCCAAGCGCTTTCCCGGCGGGCAGCTGATCCTGACCGGGGCCAACTCGGCGGTGGGGCTGCGCTCGATGCCCGCGCGCTGGGTGTTCATGGACGAGGTGGATGCCTATCCCGGCGATGTCGATGGCGAGGGCGACCCGGTGCAGCTGGCCGAGGCCCGCACCAACAGCTTCGGGCATCGCGCCAAGATCTTCCTCGCCTCCACCCCGACAGTCACGGGGCTGAGCCGCATCGAGCGGGAGTTCGAGCTCTCCGACCAGCGCCGGTACTTCGTGCCCTGCCCGCACTGCGGCGGCCTGCAATGGCTGAAGTTCGAACGCCTGCGCTGGGAAAAGGGCAGACCCGAGACCGCCCGCTACATCTGCGAGCACTGCGAGGAACCGATCGAGGAGCGGTTCAAGACACAGATGATGGCCGAGGAGAACGGCGCCTGCTGGCAAGCCACGGCCGATGAAGAAACGCGCAAAAAGGCCGAAGCTGCCGGCATTGTCGGGTTCCACATCAACGGGCTCTACTCGCCGCTGGGCTGGCTGAGCTGGGCAGAAATTGCCCGGAAATGGGAAGAGGCAAAGGGCAACGATTCCGCCTTGAAGACGCTGAAGAACACCATCCTGGGCGAGACCTGGGCGGAAAGCGGCGAGGCGCCGGACTGGCAGCGGCTCTACGAGCGCCGCGAGCGCTGGGCGGCGGGGACGGTGCCGGAGCGGGGCCTGTTCCTGACGGCAGGGGTCGACGTGCAGAAGGACCGTATCGAGGTCGATGTCTGGGCCTGGGGGCGGGGGCTGGAAAGCTGGCTGGTGGATCACGTCGTCATCGATGGCGGGCCGGCCGATCCCGGGGCCTGGGCCGAGCTGAGCGCGCTTCTGGGCCGCACCTGGCCCCACGAAAACGGCGCGCAGATGCAGATCGGCAAGCTGGCAATCGATACCGGCTATGAATCCGCCGCCGTCTACAGCTGGGCCCGCCAGCAGACCGGCGCACAGGTCGCCCCGGTGAAGGGGGTCGAGGGGTTCAACCGGGCAAGCCCGGTCACGGGTCCTACCCTTGTCGATGCCACCGAGGGCGGCAGGCGCATCCGGCGCGGCGCGAAGCTCTGGACCGTCGCCACGGCGGTGTTCAAGTCGGAAACCTATCGCTTCCTGCGTCTGCCGCGCCCGACCGATGAAGACATCGATGCCGGCCAGGGCTTCCCGCCCGGTTCCATCCACCTGCCCGAGTGGATCGACAGCGAATGGCTGAAGCAGCTGACGGCGGAACAATTGGTGACGCGGCGCGACCGGCGCGGCTTTGCAAGGATGGAATGGCAGAAGATGCGCGAGCGCAACGAGGCGCTGGACTGTCGGGTCTACGCCCGCGCCGCCGCCTGGCTGTTTGGCGCCGAGCGCTGGGCGGAAAGCACCTGGCAATCGCTGGAGGCGCAGGTGGGGATCGGGCCGGACGAGGAAGAGCCGATTCTCGATGCTCCTGAGCCAAGACCAGAACCCACGGCCGGCCAGCCGCGCACCCCGCGCAGGAAACGGCGGGTCTATACGCCGAACATGATGAGGTAACCGATGACCCTTGCAGAAATGCAGGCGCAGCTCGACGCGCTGCTGGCCGCCAGGTTCCGGGGCATCCGGTCGGTGAGCTACGAGGGGAAGACCGTGACCTATGGATCGGACGCCGAGATGGCCCGCGCCATTGCCGATCTCGAGGCCCGCATTGCCGCGGCAGGCGGGACAAACCCCAACCGCCGCGTGACCCGCGTCACTGCTTCCAAGGGCCTCTGACATGGCGATGATAACGGGCCTGCGCCGGCGCATCGGCGCGCTGATCGGCGGCTTCGAGGCCGGGCTGCAGGGCCGCCGGCTGCTGCGCTTCCAGGCGAGCCGGGCGCACGTCAACACGCTGATCGCGCAGGCGGGGCCGACGATCACCGCCCGGGCGCGGTGGCTCGTTCGCAACAACGGCTATGCGCTGAACGCTCTGGAAAGCTGGACCGGCAACGCGGTGGGCGACGGGGTCAAGCCGACCTCCAAGGTCGAGATTGAGGCAGGCAAGGCCGCGATCCAGGCGCTGTGGCAGGAGTGGGTGGCGGAGGCGGATGCCGAGGGGCTGACCGACTTCTACGGGCTCCAGCGCCGCGCCGCGCGCGAGCTGTTCCTGGCCGGCGAGGTGTTCTTCCGCTTTCGGCCCAGGTTGCCGCAGGACGGGTTGTCGGTGCCACTGCAACTGCAGATGATCCCGGCCGAGATGCTGCCGATCGATGACAACCGCGACCTGCCCGGCGGCGGCATGATCCGGCAGGGGGTGGAGTTCGACCCCATCGGACGGCGCGTCGCCTATCACTTCCTGCGGCGCCATCCGGGCGACGTGACCGAAACCGGCCAGGCCGGCGAGAAGGTCCGGGTGCCGGCATCGGAGGTCATCCACGTCATCGACCCCGTAGAGGCCGGACAGGTGCGCGGCGTCTCGCGTTTTGCCCCGGCCATCGTCAAGCTGTTCTTCCTCGACCAGTATGACGACGCCGAGCTCGAACGGAAGAAGGTCAGCTCGATGTTCGCCCTGTTCGTGACCTCGCCCCAGGTGGATGCACCACTGGACTCGCCCGACGAGCCATTGGCGGTGGAACCCGGTCAGGTGGTGCGGTTGGACCCGGGCGAAGCCATCGACACGCCCTCGCCGCCCGACAGCGGCCCGACCTACGAGCCGTTCCAGTACCGGACGCTCCTGCAGGTCTCGGCAGCACTGGGCGTGCCGTATTCCTACGTCAGCAACGACCTTGCGAAAGCCAACTTCGCCAACTCGCGCCTCTCCATCATCGAGTTCCGAAGGCGGCTCTCGGCCTGGCAGCACCGGGTGCTGATCCCCCAGCTGTGCAAGCCGGTCTGGGCGCGGTGGATGGATACGGCCGTGATGGCAGGCGCGCTGGATCTGCCGGATTACGCCGCCAACCGCCGCGCCTGGCTGAAGGCCGAGTGGCTGCCGCCCAAGTGGGACTGGGTCGATCCGCTGAAGGACATCTCCGCCGAGGTGGCCGAGATCGAGGCCGGGTTGAAAAGCCGGTCCATGGCCATGGCCCAGCGCGGGTATGACGCCGACCGGGTGGATGCCGAGATCGCCGCCGACCGCGCGCGCGAAGCGAAATACGGCCTCGACTTCCGCCGCCCCGGATCGCCTGCGCAGGGGGCGGCGCAGCTGGTCGATGCGCCGAGCGATACATCCGCTGATACGACGGACACCACAAACCCATGACCCGAACCGACATGCTTGCCCGCCGGCTGGCCGCCCGCCCGCTGGCACTGGCCCCGCGCGCAGTCGAGGCGCTTCTGTGCGAAACGCCGGCGCCACAGGTTGCCGGCCCCGGCTGGCAGATGACCGAGGGCGGGATCGGACATCTTCCCGTTCTCGGCCCCCTGGTGCAGCGCGGCGACTGGCTGACGGAGATGTTCGGGATTGCCAACTACGACGAGGTTGCCGCTGCAGCCGAGGTGGCCTTCACCGATCCCGGCACCCGCGCGGTGCTGATGGAAATCGACAGCCCGGGCGGCGAGGTCGCGGGGCTGTTCGATCTCGCTGATCGCCTGGCAGCGCTGAAAGCCGAAACCGGCAAGCCGCTCTGGGCCATTGCCCGCGAGCAGGCGCTGTCGGCGGCGTATCTGGTTGGTGCCGTCGCCGACCGGTTGTTCGTGACACAGACCGGCGAGGTCGGCTCGATCGGCGTCATTGCCGTGCATGTGGACCAGAGTGCTCATGACCAGGCCGAGGGGCGCCAATACACCCTGATCCACGCCGGGGCGAAGAAGGTCGACGGCAACCCACACATCCCGCTCTCGCCCGAGGCCCTGGCCAGCATCCAGGCCGACGTCGACGATCTCTACGTCCGGCTTGTCGCCCGCGTGGCGAGGGCCCGGGGCCTGAGACCCGAGGCCATCGTGGCCACCGAAGCCGCCATATTCCGCGGGCAGCACGCGCTGGGCACGGGGCTCGCCGACGGCATTGCCACGCTGGAAGGCGCGCATGCCGGCCTGCTGGCAGCGCTGGATTCCCCGCCACTCACCCGAACCCCCACACGCAAATCCCTTGAGACGGAAAGGACCGACACCATGGCAGTGAAAGGCAACAGCAATGCGAAACCGGCGGCGCAGGCGGCGGAAGGAGCGGCAGAGGGCGGGGCGACTGCGCCCGAAATGGGGGCGACGCCCGAGGCAACCAACCCGGTCGAAGAAACGACCCCTGTTCAGGCCATGACGCCAGCGCCTGTGCCGGCCGCGCCCGAGCCCGATCCGGCCGAACAGATCCGCGAACAGGCGGCCGAGATTGCCGAAATCGCGGCCCAGGCATCGCGTCTGGGGCTGACCATCGATGCCGCCGAGGCCGTTCGCGCCGGCACCGCCCCCGATGCCCTGCGCCGTGCCGTGCTGGAACAATTGGCGAAGACCACCGATGCCACAATCGTCGCCTCCATCGCCCCGCCCACAGCCGAGCCCGCCCCGACCGAAAGTCCGCTGATCGCGGCCGCGAAAGCGGTCGCCGCAAACGCCACCACCTGATGAAGGACCCCCACAATGCCCGTTCTCACCCAACCGCCCTCGATGGGCGATCTCCTCAAGTACGAGGCAAACCCCGACTACTGCCGCGAGACCGTGACGCTCCTGGCCGGCACCGACTATCCCCTCGGTGCCGTCCTTGGAAAGATTACCGCGTCCGGCAAGTACAAGCTCTCGCCCGATACCGGCACCGATGGGTCCGAGGTCGCCGTCGCCGTCCTGATCGAGGCGGTCGACGCCACGGCCGCCGATGCAACCGGCCTCGTGGTCGCGCGCGGCCCCGTCATCGTCTCGAAGGCCCAGCTCAACTATGACGCCACTGTCGGCACTGCCGCCAAGATCGCCGCCAAGGAAGGCCAGCTGGCCGCCGCCGGGATCGTGCCGCGCGATGCCGCCTGATCCCTCCTCCATCTGATCCCCCTACCCGGAGATACCCCCATGCCCACCATCGTCAACCCGTTCGACGCGGGCGGCTACTCGCTTGCCGAGATGACCCGCGCCATCAACATCCTGCCCAACATCTACACCCGTCTGGGGCAACTTGGCCTCTTCCGCTTCGAGGGGATCACGCAAAGGACCGTCGTGATCGAGGCCCGCGAAGGCGTGCTGTCGCTGCTGCCCTCGGTGCCGCTCGGCGCGCCCGCCACCGTCGGCACCTGCGAGGGCCGCACCATGCGCTCCTTCGCGGTGCCGTGGATCCCCCACAACGACGTGATCCTGCCCGCCGACATCCAGGGGGTCCGGGCGATCGGCTCGGGCAGCGATGCCGACCCGCTGGTTGCGGTCATGACCCGCAAGCTGACCTTGATGCGCAACAAGCATGCCCAGACCCGCGAATACATGGAGATCAACGCCCTGCGCGGTATCGTCAAGGACGGGGCCGGCACCACGCTCTACGACTACTTCACCGAGTTCGGGATCACCCGTCAGGAGACCGACTTCGTCCTCGGCACCGCCGGGACCAAGGTGCAGCAGAAGGTGCGCGCCGTGCTCCGCCAGATCGAGACGGAACTCAAGGGCGAGACCATGACCGGGGTGCGTGCCCTGGTCTCGCCGGAGTTCTTCGACAAGCTGATCGGGCACGCGACCGTGGAAACCGCCTATCAGTACTACGCCTCGGGCGCCCAGCCACTGCGCGAGGACATGCGCCGCGCCTTCCCCTTCGCCGGCATCCTGTTCGAGGAATACAACGCCAGCGTCACGCTCTCGAACGGCACCACCGAGCGGCTGATCCCGGCGGGCGAAGGCATTGCCTTCCCGATGGGCACCATCGACACCTTCACCACCTACGGGGCGCCGGCCAACCTGATCGAGACCGCCAACACCGTTGGCCTGGAGCTTTACGCCCGCCAGATGACCCGCGAGCGCGGCGACGGGATCGATCTGCTGACCGAGGCCTCGATCCTGCCGGTCAACAAGCGCCCGGCACTGGCCGTGCGGCTGTTCTCCTCGAACTGATGAACGCCTTTGCAGCGGCCATGGACGCGATCTTCGCGGATATCAACATGGCGGTGGATGCGATCTGGTATCCGGCGGGTGGCGCCCCCGTGCCGGTCCGGGTGATCCGCAAGGCGCCGGACGAGGTCACAAGCTTCGGGTCTGCGCAGGTCCTGTCGGAGACCACCTTGGTCGATGTACGTGTGTCCGAGATGGCGAACCCGAAACCGGGTGACGGCATCAGCATCGGTGCCGATAACTTCACCATCCAGGGCGAGCCGAAGCGGGATCGGGATCGGCTGATCTGGACCATCGAACTGGTGCCGGCGTGAAGCTGACGTTCCGTACCGAGGAGGACATCCAGGCGCAGTTGCACCGGGAGTATCTGGCGGGCGAGCGGGCCGTCACGCTGGCAATGGACCGGGCCGGTCGCGCCGTGAAGCGCGCCTGGCGCGGGCAGATCACTGGGGCGGGGTTGGGGCGGCGGCTGGCCAACACGATCCGCGCCAGGCGCTATCCGGAAGGCACCGTCAGCATGAATGCGGCGGCGCTGATCTGGTCGAAGGCGCCCGAAATCGTGGGTGCGTTCGAGCGCGGGGCGCTGATCCGCTCCAGCGACGGGTTCTGGCTGGCGATCCCGGTCGACAGGGTGGCGAAGCGAATGCGTGGACCGAGAAACGCACGCATCACGCCCCATCTGTGGGAAGAACGCACCGGCCGGCGCCTGCGCTTCGTCTACCGCAAGGGCCGCTTTCCGCTGCTGGTGGACGACGGCACGGCGCGGGTGCGGCGGACATCCGACCCGCTGAGCTTCAAGGCCTCGAAGCGGCGGTTCCGCAAGAATGTCACCATCCCGATCTTCGTGCTGGTGCCGCAGGTGAAGCTGCCCAAGCGGCTGGATCTGGCTGGCGCGGCCGAGGATGTCGCCGGTACCATTCCCTCGGCCATCGTCAAGGCCTGGAGATAGCCCATGGCAACTACTCGCGAGAATGTCCTGCAGGCCCTGCACGCCACCCTGCAAACCGTGCCCGCCGCCACGGTGCTGCGCAGCGAGGTGCTGCCCGAGCGGGTGCCGGCGGGCGGGCTGGTGATCCTGCGCGATGGCGAGCCGGGGGAGCCGGAGGTCACCATGTCGCCGCTGCAATACCACTGGCGGCACCGCGCCGAGGTCGAGGTGATCGTCCAGGGCAAGACCCCGGATGCCCGTGACGCCGCGTTTGATGCTCTCGCCGCCGCCATCGGCACGGCGCTGGCCGCCGACCGCACGCTGGGTGGCTTGTGCGACTGGGTTGAACCCGAGGCGCCGCAGCCGGTGGACCTGCCCCTCGAGGGCGCGCAGGCGCTCAAGGCCGCGGTGATCGCGGTGACGCTGCATTACGTTACGGCCGATCCATTGGCCTGACCCCTCCATAACCGAAAGGACTGAACCATGGCACGCGCACAAGGCTCGCGGTCGCAGCTCGCGGCCGCGTATGAGACCACCTATGGTACCGCGCCCGCGAGCGGCTTCTTCCAGATGCCCTTTGCCACCGCCTCGCTGGGCGCCGAGCAGCCCCTGATCGAGAGCGAGCTTCTGGGCTACGGTCGCGATCCGCTGCCGCCGATCAAGGATGTGGTGACCGCCGACGGCGAGATCGAGGTGCCGGTCGATCTGGAAGCCATCGGCTTCTGGCTCAAGGCGGCCTTCGGCGATCCCACCACCATCGGCACCGCGCCCGATTATACCCACACCTTCACCTCCGGCAGCTGGTCCCTGCCCTCGATGTCCATCGAGGTCGCCCTGCCCGAGATCCCGCGCTTTGCGATGTATACCGGCTGTGTGCTGGACGAGCTGCGCTGGACCATGGAGCGGCGCGGCCTGCTGACCGCCACCGCCAGTCTCGTGGCCCAGGGCGAGAACGTTGTCACCACCACGGCGGCGGGCACGCCGACCGCCTGGAACCTGCAGCGGTTCGGGCATTTCAACGGCTCGATCATGCGCGACGGTGCCGCCCTGGGCAACGTGGTCTCGGCCGAGCTTGCCTATGCCAACAACCTCGACCGCATCGAGACCATCCGCAACGACGGTCGCATCGACGGGGCTGATCCCTCGATCGCCGCGCTGACGGGGCGGATCGACGTGCGCTTCGCCGATACCACCCTGATGGACCAGGCGCTGAACGGCACGGCGGCCGAGCTGGAGTTCTCCTGGACGCAGTCGCCCACCCAGAGCCTGACGATCACAGCGCACGCGGTCTACCTGCCGCGGCCGCGGGTGGAGATCCAGGGCCCGCAGGGCATTCAGGCGAGTTTCGACTGGCAGGCGGCCTATGACAGCGCGGCGGGGCAGATGTGCACGGTGGTGCTCAACAACCAGGTGGCGGGGTACTGATGATCAGGCTGGAACTGTCGGCCGAGCCGAAATGGCTCGACCTCGGGCGCGGCGTGCGGGTGAAGGTGCTGCCACCCGTCAGCGCTATCGCCACGGAGGTGTGGCGAGAGATGGCGGAGGCCGGGGCCTTCGAGGACGAGCCCGAGATCGATGCCGGCGTTCTCGAGGTCAAGGCCTGGGCACGGCGCGTGATCACCGAGTGGGAGGGCGTCGGCGATGCCGATGGCAAGGTGATCGAGACGCCCACCCCCGAGACGATCGACGCGCTGATGGACGTGCCCTGGGTGTGGCTGGCCTTCCGGGCGCTCTATGTCGCGCCGATCCATGCGCTGGAGCAGGAAAAAAACGTCTCACCGCCCTTGCCGAATGGGAGTTCGGCGGGGGCGGCGACTACTGCGACGCCTGCGAGCCCTGCGAGGGCCGCGACCAGGCGTGCCCGGACTGCCCGCGCCGGCTGAATGCGCCGCGGACGTATGAGGGCGCACAGGTCTGGGACCTGGTGGGCCGGCTCGGCGGGCAGTTGCGCCTCTCACCTGCGGGCGGCGTCATCGGCTGGGACATGGACGCGGCGCTGGCTCTGGCCCGGGCACTGGGCACCGATCCCGCGGCGGTCGGCCACCTCCTGCCCGCGATCGAGGCGGTGATGGTGCGCAAGATGAACGAGAAGAACGAGGACTGAGCGATGGCCGAAAAGCGCGTCAGCGTGCGGATCGGAGCCACCGGCGGCAGGCAGGTGCGGGCCGAGTTCCGCGGCATCGGGCGGGAAGGCCGGCGCTCGTTTGCGCTGGTCGGGCGCGAGGTGGACAACCTCAACCGGCGCATGGGCGGGCTGGGTCGCGGCTCGAAGTCGGCGCGCTGGGCGATGCGCAACGTCGGGCTGCAGCTCAACCAGGTGGCCCAGCAGGGGGCGATGACCGGCGACTACCTGCGCGCGCTCTCGATCCAGATGCCGGACCTGCTGCTGGGCTTCGGGGGCCTCGGGATTGCCATCGGCACCGTGGCCGCGGTGCTGGGGCCCTTCGTCGTGGACATGCTGGACGTAGCCGACACCGGCAGGAAGCTCGCCGAGACGATCAAGGGGTTGGACACGGCCGTCACCGCCTATGCGGCGAGCGCAAAGGAAGCTGCGGCACCCACCAGCGACCTGGTCAAGACATACGGCGCGCTGGCGGGCGAGGCCCGCGCCCTGCTGGTGGTGCAGCGCGATCTGGCGAGGCTCGAGGCGCTCGACAGCATCGCCGAGGGGCTGACCGCGGCGCGTGACGCGCTGGGTGATATCGGCACGCTGACGCGGGCGGATTTCGAAGTGGCGGCAATGGTTGTCGGGCAGGTCAATGCCGAGATCGCAAAGCTTCGCGACGAACAGCACCGGCTGACGCGTGAAGGGCTCGACATCGGCAACAATGCCAGCCGCAACCTCGAGATCATGGCCCGGATCTCGGAACTGCAGACGGGTCTTGCGAAGTTCGGCGACATCACCCGCCCGATCTACGATCTGCGCGATGCTCTGGACATCACGATGGAGGATGCCGTGGCGCTCGCCTCCGCCATGGCCGACCTGCGCGACGCGAAGGGTGTCGAAGACCTGGCGGCGGCGCTGGAGAAGCTGCGCGAGGCGTATACCGCCGCGCTGGGCGGGGTCGAAAACATGACGGCCGAGCAGCGGACGTTGCTCAAGCAACTGACCGACGCGGCGCTGGCCACGGTCCGGTTCCGCTCGACCATGGATGATGCGGAAACCTCGGTCGGCGCCACCGCCTCGCAGGCCACGGTTCTGGCCGACGAGCTGGCCCGCGCCGCCGGCATCGCCATGTCGCTGGTAGCCCAAAGCCTCTCGTCGCTGCGCGAGAGCGAAATTCGCCTGAAATACAAGGACGACCCCGTGGGCCTTGCCAAGGCCCTGGCAGGCGCACGGTTCGACGCCCGCGTGGGCGACATCTCCGGGACCGATCCGATCCTGCAGGAGGCCCTGCGCCGCCAGCGCGAGGCCTACGTCGCCAATGCCGAGGCGGTGGCGAAGAACCGCGAGGCGCTGGCTGCCTGGAACCGTGCCCAGCGGCAGGCGGCGGCGGGCGTGCGGACCCTCAGGACGGAGCTGCAGAAACAGGCCACCGGGCTGGCCGCGGCGAAGGAGACGCTGACATCCTATGCCGAGAAGGCGCTCGATCTCGGCAAGGGGCTGGGCGACAGTCTCGTCGGAGCCTTCCGCAGTGCCGAACAGGCCATCGGCGACTTCGTGCGCACCGGCAAGCTGGACTTCCGCTCGCTGGTCACCTCCATGCTCGCTGATCTGGCGCAGCTGTCGGCGCGCCGGTTTCTGCTGGGTCCGCTGGCAAACGCGCTGTCCGGCGCGCTGGGCGGGCTTGGCGGAACCGGCGGGCTGCTGGCCTCCGTCCTGCATTCCGGCGGTGTTGTCGGCGCCGGTGGCCCGACACGGGCCGTTCCGGCGCTGGCTTTTGCTGATGCGCCGCGCATGCATTCCGGCGGCTGGGCGGGCCTGCGCCCTGACGAGGTCCCGGCGATTCTTCAGCGCGGGGAGCGGGTGCTGAGCCGGAAGGAAGTGGCTGCAGGCATTGGGAGTGCTCCGGTCAACATCACCATCCAGACCCGCGACGCCGAGAGCTTCCGGCAATCGCGCGCCCAGGTCGCGGCCGACATTGCCCGGGCCGTGGCGCTGGGCCGCAGGGGGCTTTGATGTCGGGTTGCGATTGTTGATTTGCGGCTCCCCTGACCTCCCACATCACAAATCAGCAATCCCACATCGCCAATCACCAATCACAAATCGGAAATCCCCATGTTCCATGAAGTCAGGTTTCCCGACGATATCAGCCGCGGCGCCCGGGGCGGCCCCGAGCGGCGCACGCAGATCGTCGAGCTCGCCTCTGGCGACGAAGAGCGCAACGCCAGCTGGGCGAACAGCCGGCGGCGCTACGATGCCGCCTACGGCATCCGGCGAGCCGATGACCTGGCGGCGGTGGTCGCGTTCTTCGAAGCCCGCAACGGCCGTCTCTACGGCTTCCGCTGGAAGGACTGGGCTGATTACAAGTCCTGCCTGCCGTCCGGGATGCCCGCGGCCACCGATCAGACCATCGGAACCGGGGACGGCGCAACGACCGACTTCCAGCTGGTGAAGGTCTATGCGTCCGGGTCGCAGAGCTGGACCCGCACGATCACGAAGCCGGTCGACGGAACCGTGCTGGTCGCCATCGACGGTGTGGAACAGACCACCGGCTGGTCCGTGGACACCACCACCGGCATCGTCAGCTTCACCACCGCCCCGGCCAATGGCGCTGCGATCACTGCCGGGTTCGAGTTCGACGTGCCGGTGCGCTTCGATACCGACACGCTTGACGTGACCCTGGATGTCGAGCGGCTCGGGTCCATCACCTCCATCCCGCTCATCGAGGTGCGACGATGAAGACGCTGCCGACCGGCCTGCAGGCCCACCTGGACACCGGCACCACGACCCTTGCCTGGTGCTGGCGCCTGACCCGCTCGGACGGGCAGGTGTTCGGCTTCACCGACCACGACCTGCCGCTTACGTTCGATGGCACCACGTTCGAGCCCGAATCGGGTTTCACGGCCTCGGAGATCAGGACCGGTTCCGACCTGTCGGTCGATGCGCAGGACGCGGAAGGGGTGCTGACCTCGACCACCATCACCGAGACCGACATCCTCGACGGCCGCTGGGATAATGCGACGGTCGAGATCTGGCGCGTGAACTGGCAAAACGTAGGCCAGCGGGTGCTGATGCGCCGTGGCGCCATTGGCCAGGTGCGCCGGGGCCGGGTGCAGTTCGTGGCCGAGATGCGCTCGCTCGCCCATTTGCTGAACCAGACCGTCGGGCGGACGTTTCAGGCGAGTTGCGACGCGGCGCTGGGCGATGCGCGCTGCGGGGTGGACCTGACGGACCCGGCCTTCAAAGGCTCCGGCACGGTGGTGACGGTCGACGGCGACCGTGCGTTCACCGTCTCGGGCCTCTCGGCTTACGCAGACGGCTGGTTCGCGCTCGGAACCCTCACCTGGACCGGCGGCGCCAATGCCGGGCGCGACGCCGAAGTGATGATGCACGAGGTGGGATCGACCGACGTCACCGTCATCCTGCTGGAGGCTCCGGTGCTGGCGATTGCCGCGGGCGACACGTTCGACATCATCGCAGGCTGCGACAGGCTGTTCGAGACCTGCACGGGCCGGTTCGCAAACGGGGTCAACTTCCGGGGCTTCCCCCACATCCCCGGCCAGGACACCGTGATCCGCTATGCCGCCAAGGGCGAGGACAACGCGGGGGCGGTGCTGTGACAAGCGCGGCACGCATCATGCCGGCCCGCATCGTCAGGGCCGCGCGCAGCTGGCTCGGCACGCCCTATCACGACCAGGCCTCGGTCAAGGGGGTGGGCTGCGACTGCCTCGGCCTGATCCGGGGCGTCTGGCGCGAGGTGGTGGGCCCGGAACCCATGCCCGTGCCGCCCTATTCCCGCGACTGGGGCGAAGCGGGGCCGCATGAAGTGCTGGCCGAGGCCGCACGGGCGGCAATGGTGGAGATTGCGCCCGCAGAGGCCCGCACCGGCGACGTCGTGCTGTTCCGCATGCGGCAGGGGGCAATTGCCAAGCACGCCGGGATTCTCACGAATGGACGCCAGAATATCCGCCGCTCCATTCATGGCGTTCACTTCATCCACGCCTACGAACGCACCGGCGTGATCGAGGAACCCCTGACCGAACCCTGGCGCCGACGCATCGCCTTCGCCTTCCGCTTTCCCGTGAGCTGACCCATGGCCTCGATCCTTCTCGCTTCCGCCGGTTCCGCGCTGGGCGCCTCGATCGGCGGGTCGATCCTCGGCGTGTCCGCCGCCACCATTGGCGGGGCGGTGGGTTCGTTTGCCGGTTCGCTCATTGACAGCTGGATCGTATCATCCCTGACCCCCGGCCAGCGGATCGAAGGCACACGGCTCGAGAACCTCGCGGTCACCACATCCACCGAAGGCGCGGTGATCCCCCGCATCTGGGGCCGGATGCGCCTTGGCGGCAACATCATCTGGGCGACCGACTTCACCGAGCATGTCAGCACCTCGACCTCGGGCGGCGGCAAGGGCGGCGGGCCGAAGGTCACGACGACGAGCTACACCTATACGGCGTCCTTTGCCGTGGCGCTGTGCGAGGGTCCGATTTCCGGCATCGGGCGGGTCTGGGCCGACGGCAAGCCGCTCGATCTGAAGGATGCGACGTGGCGGCTGTATCCGGGCGACGAGACGCAGGGGCCCGACCCGTTCATCGAGGCCAGGATGGGTACCGGCAACGCTCCCGCCTATCGCAGCACGGCCTATGTGGTGTTCGAGGAACTCGACCTCACCCCCTTTGGCAACCGCATTCCGCAGCTCTCCTTCGAGGTGTTTCGCCCGCTGGTGGAAGCGGACACCGCCGAAGGGATGGTGCGGTCGGTGACGATGATTCCGGGCTCGGGCGAGTTCGTCTACGCCACAGAGCCGATCACCCGGGGCACGGGCGGCAACACCGCCTCGGAGAACGTCAATAACCAGACCGGCAGGCCGGACATCCTGGCCGCGCTAGACAACCTGCAGGCGGCGGCGCCCAATATCGGGAGCGTGTCGCTTGTGGTTTCGTGGTTCGGCCTCGATCTGCGCGCAGGCAACTGCCAGATCAGGCCCGGCGTCGAGATGGTGACCAAGACCACCACGCCGAAGTCCTGGTCCGTGAACGGCGTGGATCGCGCCGGTGCGCATCTCATCAGCCTCGACGCCGAAGGCAGGACCAACTACGGCGGCACGCCCGCCGACTTCTCGGTGGTGCAGGCAATTAGGGAGATGAAGGCCAGAGGGCTGCGGGTCACCTTCTACCCCTTCCTACTGATGGACATTCCCGCGGGCAACACACTGCCCAACCCCTATTCCGACAATGCCGCCACGGTCGGCCAGCCGGCCCACCCCTGGCGCGGACGCATCACCTGCTCGCCGGCGGCGGGCTACGTCGGCACCGTGGACAAGACCGCCGACGCTGCTTCGCAGGTCGCGGCCTTCTTCGGCAATGCCCAGGTGTCGGACTTCTCGGTTTCGGGCGAGAGTGTCACCTGGACCGGCGGAACTGACTGGGGCTACCGGCGGATGATCCTGCACTATGCCCACCTCTGCAAGGCCGCCGGTGGGGTGGATGCCTTCCTGATCGGCTCGGAACTTGTCGGCCTCACCACGATCCGCGACAGCGCCACCGGGTTTCCAGCGGTGGCGGCGCTCCGGCAGCTGGCAGCGGATGTGCGCGCGATCCTCGGGTCGGGCACGAAGATCAGCTATGCCGCCGACTGGAGCGAGTATTTCGGGCACCAGCCCGCTGACGGCTCCGGTGATGCGCTGTTTCACCTCGACCCGCTCTGGGCCGACCCGGCGATCGACTTCATCGGCATCGACAATTATCTGCCGCTTTCGGACTGGCGCGACGGCACCGACCATCTGGACGCCCAGGCCGGCTGGGGCTCGGTCCGGGATCTGGACTACCTCAAGGCCAACATCGAGGGCGGCGAAGGCTACGACTGGTTCTATGCCTCCGACGCCGACCGGCAGGCACAGAACCGCACCCCGATCACCGACGGCTTCTACAACGAGCCGTGGATCTGGCGACCGAAGGACATGCGAAGCTGGTGGCAGAATGCGCACCATGATCGCCTGGGCGGCGTGCGCTTCGGCTTCTTCCAGAACGCCGGCGATCCGGCCAGCTACGACCCCAACCCCTCTACGGTGGCGATTACCGCCACCATCGGCAGCTTCGGCCCCTTCACGACCCCAGCCCGCATCGCTTCCGACGGGGCCACCTGGCACGGGGCCACGCCCGGCTATCGGACCCTGTCGGCGGGTGAACGGGTGGTGATCACGGCTTACGTCGCCTCCGGCACCTCCGGCGACTTCGCGCTCTACCTCGCGCTGGGCGGCGGCGCCGACCATGCCTCCTATTTCGGCGCCATCGGTGGCTGGGAGGGTACCGCGGCCGGGGCGCATGTGATCAACGCGACAAGCCAGACCGAGGTTTCGCCGGGCCTGTGGAAGATCACGATGGATGTGACGGCGGGGCTTTCGGGCTCGGCGGGCTTCCGCATCGGGCCGCGCTCGGCCACGGTGGGCGAGGACATCGTGGTCTACGGCGTCGAGGTATTGCCCTGGGGCAAATCCACAACCGGCTGGGTGCCGGAGAGCAAGCCCATCCGCTTCACCGAGTTCGGCTGCCCCGCCGAGGATCGGGGCACCAACCAGCCGAATGTCTTCTACGACCCGAAGTCGTCGGAAAGCGCCCTGCCGTATTACTCGCGTGGCTGGCCGGATGAGGCCACCCAGCGGGCCTACATCGAGGCCACGCTCGGCTATTGGGGAGATGCCACGAAGAACCCGGTCTCGAGCGTCTATGGCGCGCCGATGATCGAGATCAATGAGGCCGCGCTCTGGACCTGGGACGCCCGGCCATATCCGGATTTCCCGGCCCGTGCGGATGTCTGGTCGGACGCCGCGAACTGGCGGTTGGGGCACTGGATGGGCGGGCGGCTCGGGCAGGTGTCATTGGGCGCGCTGGTGCGGGATCTGTGCCGCGCGGCGGGTCTGGACGCGAGCCTGGTGGATGTCTCCGAGCTTTCCGACATCGTGCCCGGCTTCACCGTGGCGTCGCTCGAAAGCCCCCGCGCCTCGATCTCGGTGCTGGCCCGCCACTTCGGCTTCGATGCCGTGGAGAGCGGTGGGAAGATCGTGTTCCGCAAGCGGGGGAGGGCAGCAGCCATGACCATTACGCCGGACCAGCTGGTCGGCAATGGCCAAGCGGAAGTCATGGAACTGACCCGCGGGCAGGAGACCGAACTGCCCCAGGCGCTCAAGTGGCAGCTGGTGCGCTCGGACGAGGAATACGATGCCGCCACGGTCGAGGCGCGCCGGACCACCGTGCAGGCGGCGCGGGTGTCCTCCGAGACCTTCCCGCTGGCGGTCTCGCTCGAGGAAGCCGACCGGCGCTGCCGTCGTGCGCTCATGGAAGCCTGGGTGGGACGCGAGACGCTTACCGCCAGGCTGCCGCCGTCGCTGTTGCGGCTCGATCCGGGCGAAGTGATCGCTCTCGATCACGATGGGCGGCAGATCACCTACCGCCTCACCCGCGTGGCCGATGCCGGGGCGCGGGTCATCGAGGCGGTTCGGGCCGATGCCGCCCTTTACGACTTTCCGCCGGGCAAAGGGCGGGAACCGCAACTGGCCGAGCCGACCGTCTTCGGCCCGGCCGAGGTGGCGCTCATGGACCTGCCGCAGCTCTCCGACATGGTGCCGGCGCATCGCCCGTACGCGGCGGTCTTCGCGAGGCCCTGGTACGGCACAGGGGCTGTCTGGTGGAGCGCCACGGACTCGGGGTTCCAGCTGCTCGACACCATCGGCGCGCCCGCCCGCATGGGGGTTCTGGCGACCGACCTGCCGGCCGGGCCCGTGGACCGCTTTGACATGGGCAGTGAGCTGCTGGTGGACCTGTCGTCGGGGACGCTCACCTCAGTCACCGATACCGAGCTTCTGAACGGCGCGAACGTCCTGGCAGTGGAAAGTGCGCCGGGGGCCTGGGAGATCGTCCAGTTCGGGAGGGCGGAACTGGTCTCGACCGGGCGCTATCGCCTCACCCGCCTGCTGCGCGGGCAGCGGGGTACGGAAGATGCCATGGGCAACCCGGCGCCGACCGGGGCGCGCGTGGTGATCCTCGACACCGCCGTCCAGCCGCTCTCGATCGCGGAAGCCGATCTCGGCATCCCCTGGAACTGGCAGATCGGGCCGGGCAATTCCGCGCCCTCGGATGCCATCATGCAGGCGCTCGCGTTTACACCGAACGGCCGGGGCCTGGTGCCATTTACGCCGGCCCAGGCGCGCATGCGGCGCGAGGCGAACGGCGACCTCGCCATCCGCTGGCTGCGCCGCGACCGGGCGCTCTCGGCCGACAGCTGGGTGCTGGCGGAGGTGCCGATGTCGGAGGCTGCCGAAAGCTATGATCTGGAGATCCTGAACGCCGGTGCCGTGGTGCGCAGCGTCACGGGACTGGCTGTGCCCACCTTCACGTACACCGCCGCCATGCAGACCGCCGACTTCGGCGGCCCTGTCGCCAGCCTTGATGTCCGCATCACCCAGATCGGCGCGCTGGGCGGCGGCGTGCCGCTTGCCACCACGCTCACCGTCACGGAGGCGATATGACCACCCCCAACCTGGCCCTGCCGATGCTCGCCGCCGCCCAGGCCCAGAAGCATGTCACCGTCAATGAGGCCCTCGCGCTGCTCGATGGCCTCGTCCAGCTCTCCGTGAAGGACCGGGATCTGACTGCGCCGCCCGCGAGCCCCGCCGAGGGCGACCGCTACATCGTGGCCGCCCGCGCGACCGGGGCCTGGGCCGGCTGGGACGGCGACGTGGTGCTGTTCTCGGGTGGCGCCTGGCTGCGGCTGCCCCCGCAGGAGGGGTGGCGGGTCTGGATCGAGGACGAGGGGGTGCTGGTCGTGCGCGCGGGTGGGGCGTGGCTCACGCTCGATGCGGCGCTGAACCTGCTGGTGCGCGGCCCGGCCGTCGGGGTGGCCCGGGCGCCGAGCGGGGCAGCCATCGGGCTGCATGTCGAAGAGGAACTCCTCTCGGGGCTCTCCGGCGCCTCGGTCACTTCGACCATTACCATTCCCGACCGGGCCATCGTGCTGGCAGTCTCGACCCGCACCGTCTCTGCCGTTACCGGTGCGATAAGCTATGACTGCGGCATCGCCGGCGAGCCCGCCAAGTTCGGCGGCTCGCTCGGGGTGGCGGCCGGCAGCACCAATGTCGGCGTCATCGGCCCGCAGGCGTTCTATGCGCCGACGCCGATTGTCCTCACCGCCAATGGCGGCAACTTCACGGGTGGCGATGTGCGTATTGCCATCCAGTACCTGCTGCCGACCGCGCCGGCCGCCTGATTCCATACCACCACAAGGAAACGACCATGACACCACCGCACACCGATGCGGGCTTCGTCCGCATGCCCGAAGAGGACTTCGAGGCCATTCTGGCGCGCGCTGCTGAGAGGGGCGCGCGCAAGGCGCTGGCCGATGTCGGCCTCGAGGGGCCCGAAGCCGCCATCGACATCCGCGACCTGCGCACGCTTCTGGCGTCCTTGCGCATGGCGCGGCGTACCGCCTGGCAGACCGTCGTGCGGCTGATCACCACCGGCATGCTGCTCGCGCTGATCGCAGGCGTGGCGGTGAAGCTGAAGATCTTCGGAATTGGAGAATGACCATGACGGTGGACGAGATTGCCCGCGAGATCGTTGCGCGCGAGGGTGGCTTCGTGAACGATCCTGCAGACCCGGGCGGCGCCACGAAATACGGTGTGACCATCGGGACCTTGCGCGCGCTGGGGCTGGACAAGACCGGCGACGGGCAGATCACGGTCGAGGATGTGAAGGCGCTCACCCGCTCGGACGCCGTGCGTATCTTCAGGGAGCGGTATTTCCATGCTCCCCGCATCGACCTCCTGCCCGAGCCGCTGCACGCTTCCGTCTTCGACATGCAGGTCAATGCGGGCAGCAACGCCGTGCGCATCCTGCAACGCCTGCTCGCCGAGTTCAATGAGCCGGTGACGGTGGACGGGTTGATCGGGTCGCAGACAGCCGAGGCGGCCAGGCGTGCCTTTGACAAGGCCGGGCAGTACCTGGTCGATGCCTATGCCATTGCCCGGCGCAACTACTACTTCCGCCTGGCCGATCGAAAGCCCGCCTTGCGCAAGTTTGCCCGCACCCGTGCCGGAACCAAGGGCGGCTGGATCAAACGAGCGGAAGAGTTCATGCGGCCCAGGTACCGGATGACCGAGGCCGAGTTTGCGGAAAGGGTGAAAGCATGGGGTTGATCGAGGGATTGTTCGGCTGGCTGTTCGGTGGCGGGCTGAAGGACATGCGCGAGACCGTCGAGACCTTCCGCCCGAATGCCGAGGCGGAGGCCCGGCGCACGGCCGAGTACCGGGCCGCGGCGCTCGACCAGTTCGGCGCCGAGTTCAGCCAGCAGCGCGGCCTGTTCGACCGCATGATCGACGGCCTGAACCGTTTGCCGCGTCCGGCCATGGCGCTGGGCGTGCTGTTCCTGATCGGCTCGGCCATGGTCGATCCCGTCTGGTTTGCTTCGCGCATGCAGGGCCTTGCCCTTGTCCCCGAGCCGCTGTGGTGGCTGCTCGGCGCCATCGTCAGCTTCTACTTCGGTGCCCGCCACCAGCTGAAGTCTCAGGCGTTTCAGGGGTCGCTTGCCGAAACGCTGGCCCGTACCCCGCAGGTGGTGCGGAACATCGAGGCAATCCGGGCATTGCACGCGGACAGCCCCGGAGTGGCGGATGTGGGAGACGAGGCCGAGGTTGCGCTGGGCATGATTGAAGCGGGGGAAAACAGGGCGGTGGCAGATTGGAATAATGCGGAGCGAAAATCATGAAGACACTTCCAGATGATGACGTGGAACAATACAGGCCCGCGCCGACGATCTCGTCCTTTGACAATTCGAATGTGGCCCCAAGGTATCCGCATGTTGCGGTCCGCCTGTCAGAAATGGACGGCAACCCTTTCGCGATTCTCGGCATGTGCCGGTCAGCGGCAAGGGCAGCTGAGTTTTCCCCTCGCGAAATAAAGACGTTTTTCACCGAAGCCACGAAAGGCGACTACGCGCATCTGATCGAGACCGTAATGCGGTGGTTCAATTGCGAATAGGCCGGCCCCGATCAAACTTCCACCGCCGGGGGCCGGCCCATCGATCAAAGAATTTCGAAGAATTGTCGAATTTTCGCAGCCATCAGGTGACGACGCTCTTCCAGGAAGTCATCGAATGTGGGCACCCTCCCGTCCAACAGGTCTATGGGCAGGCAATTGGTCTCGAGGTTCTGGCGCATCTCGCCCATGTCGGTGATACCTCCGTATTTTCTTGCGCCGCCTGAACATTGCTCCGCGAGTTCGGCAAAATACACCTCGGGCGCAGTGTTGCCGATCGCAATGTTGATCTCGCTCTGGGCTATGACAAAGTTGGCGACCTGATTGTATCGCGAAGCGGTCAGACCCTGCTTTTTCAGGTAATCCCGGGGGAACACGTGGTGCACGTCGCTGCGGTTCAGCAGCAGGTCCCGCACGGTGATGTCACGCGAAAGAAATCCAAGGTCGCCCAGTTTCACCTGCGCCGCCTTATAGACGAGAAAGGCCGGCGTTGTGGAGGACGAAGAATTGAACTGCTGGGGGAGAAGCGCGGTCCAGTAATCTTCGGACAATTCGGTCTGGATGACGGCGTTTGCATAGTTTTCCAGCCCGTTCATTTCGATCTGGCGGATATCGTAATCGAACGCGCTCTCGGCACTGCCGGCATAGCGCCCCCGCAGAACCGACATGACATACCAGCGCCGCACGAGGCGCTCCAGCTCGGCCGCGTCCACGTTTTCGACCCGACCGCGCAGATACATGATGTAGGCAAAGTTTATGGCACTTTTGGAACGGATGAGCTTTGACGTAACAAAACCGGCCGAACGCAGGATCATCGTCAGCCGGTCAAAATGCGTCTGGCTCATGAAATTGAAGACACCAGCCTTCAGACGCGCGAACGACTCTTCGGCGATTTCTTCCTCATAGGCGCGGGTTTCAAAATTCCGCCCTGACAGCAGCGCAACCAGATCCTGCAGCTTTCCGCGCCCGAATTCCGAGGTGAAGGCAACGCGGAGCATGTCCGTGTAGGACGGGTCGTATAGGTCATCATTGACGTTGCGCAGCCAGCGCATTTTCTGGAAATACTCGGTCTGAACAAAGGCGGTATCGTTCTTCTCGATCCTCGGCATGGCCTCGGGGGCGATCGCGAGGTGGCAGAAATAGTCGATCGCCTTGCGGAGCTGATTGCCGCCATAGCGTTCATCCGCGGCAATCTTCGACATGACAAAATCCGCCTGGCTCAGTTGCGCGCCGGCCGAATTCACCCGGATGAAAATCTCGGTCACGGTTTCGATGTCCAGATCTTCAGCGAGTTCGATCACCCCCACATGGTTGTTGGTGATCTGCCACAATCGCTGCAGAATACCCGAGATATGCTTTCGGTCCGCCTCCGGGTTTCGAGCAAGATAATCGTCCATCACGCCGATCAGTCCGACTTCGGGTGAGAATATCTCGGCGATATCTGCAATCCAGGTGGCATCTTTCTGAATGGCCGGGTTCGAAACCTCGAATTTTCCCTCAAGCGGGTTGAACGCGATCCGGATGCGTTTCGTCCTGTAGTCCTTGTCCACCACCTCCTGGCCCAACAGCGCCGCCATCAATGCTGTCACACGTTGCTGGCCATCGATCAGAATACGCTTGCCGGCCGAGGTTGTACCATCCTTCAGCCGCACGGTCGGGTTGCGCCAGGCGATTAGATAGCCGACCGGATAGCCGTGATAGAGCGAATCCAGCAGGTTGCGTACCTTGGTTGCGTCCCACACGAATGGACGCTGGATTTCAGGGATGGCGATCTCGCCGGATTTCACCCAGGTCAGCAGGGTTTCAATCGGATGCGGGGTGACGGAGTAGCGTTGCGTGGCCAATGGTCTGTCCTATAAGGGGAAAAATGGTTTGTTGCACCAAATCCGATGCGCCGTCAGAAAACCCGTGCGAGAGTAGAGCAGTCAAGAAGATTATACACAGTTTTCGGGGCCACCGAAGTGGCGTGAACATATTGCATCACCCCACCGTGACATTTCGAAGATCGAGGTCAGTGGCCCCTTCCTCGAAAGTGTAGGCCACAAGCGGCCCGTCCTTGCCGGCGGAATAGTCCAGGCACAGCGCGTTGGGCGCCTGAAGCATGATCTTTCCCGTCAGCCAGTAATGGCCGAAGAACACCGGTTTGGCATCCGCAGGATAGGGCTCGAAACCGATCGCCCCGGGCAGGGGGCCGGCGGGCAACTGCGCTTCCGGGTCGGGCACGCTGATAGCAATGTCCTGCCAGCTGTGCGCCTCCGGCTTCCACCAGGCCACGCGAATTTCGCCGCGCACGTGGCCGTCCTTGTCGGTGAATGTGGTGCCGTCCGGCAGCGGAACCTCGGGCCCCTTGGCCAGCACCTCGACGGCCCGATACAGGGGATGCGCGGGGTCCGCCGACCATTCCACCGCCTGATCGTCAAGGCGCGCATGGTTCAGATGGCGCTCGGCCTCTGCCATGGCCCGCGCGTCCCAGCAGGCATGGATCGCCCGGAACCCGGGGAATTCGAGCCACAGCGGCAGGCTCTTCATCCAGTCGATCGCCTCGCGCGCGGCCGCGCTGCCGATGGGGTGTTCGACCAGAAAGCGCGCATGCTGTTTGAGGTTCTTCGCGCTGTGCGCGCGCAGCGGCGCGCCGCTCGAGGAATGCCGGCTGTGGAAATGGATCGCGTTCAGCTCGTGATTGCCCATCACCGCCTGCGCATGACCCGCGTCGATCATGGAGCGCACGATACGCAGCACCCGGGCATTCTCCGGCCCCCGGTCGATGAAATCGCCCAGGAACACGACCGACCGCCCGGGGTCCGGATGGCGCCACGTGCCGCGGGTTTCGCGGTATCCGAGCCGGCCCAGAAGCCCCGTCAGCTTGTCCGCCTGACCATGGATGTCGGGGATGATGTCCCGGATCATGGCTTTATCCTTTCTGGTGCGATACATCGTGATGGAAGAACGTACATGGATGATGACAAGAGAGCGATCCATCTCTAGCCTGGGGCCCGATGCCAAACGAGCCCTGGACAGATGAAGAAAACGATCTGATCGTCGCCGACTACTTCGCGATGCTGGCCGATGACCTTGCCGGTCGCCCTTACAGCAAGGCCGAACACCGGCGGGTGCTTGTGCCGTTGCTGAATGGACGCTCCGAAGGATCGGTCGAGTTCAAGCACCAGAACATCAGCGCGGTGCTGAAAGGGCTCGGCGAAGACTGGATCCCCGGCTACAAGCCCGCCTTCAATTTCCAGACATCCCTGATCGATGCCGTCGTGCGATGGCTGGCGCGCAATCCCGGATGGCTTGCGCGAATGCCGAAAACGGCCGCCGGGCTGCACGAGGCTGCCCCCATCTGGGTCGGTCCGGCGCCGACACTTTCCAACCGGCCGCCACCGCAGGAGCTGGAACAGATGCAGCATGTGGCTGCGAAGTATGACGTCGCCGGCCGGGATGCACGCAACCGCGCCCTTGGCCGCGCCGGAGAGGAGCGTGTGCTGGCCCACGAGCGGGCTGCGCTCACGGCTGCGGGGCGCGATGATCTGGCGCGCAAGGTCCGCTGGGTGTCGGAAGAGGACGGCGACGGCGCGGGCTATGACATCGCCAGC
>JALWJU010000385.1:30191-43410 GCA_026997055.1 Paracoccaceae bacterium
CGGCTGATCGAGGTGAAGACGACGAACGGCTGGGAGCGCACGCCGTTTCACATCACGCGCAACGAACTGGCCGTGGCCGAGGAGCGGCGCCAGGAATGGTGTCTGTTCCGGCTCTACCACTTTTCGCGCGCACCAAAGGCATTCGAGCTTCATCCGCCGCTGGAGGCCCACATCTCGCTGACGCCGACGACGTTTCAGGCGAGTTTCGGCTGAGCCTGTGATGCTCCCACTGAGTGAGAGCGGTTTGGGGGCGGGCTGGCAGAGTTGATGGGAGGCCTGCCGCGCCTGCCGCCCGATATTGTCATGAGATGTCTTTATCAATGAACCCAAGCGTGTTCGCGTTTTCGACCAGTGTCCGGACCTTGTTTCGATCGAGCCCGGCAGGCACCTCGGCATTGATTTCCAGCTTGATCGAGACATCACTTCCAGGAATGGTCGTGAGCTGTTCCACAATTGCCTCCAAAACCTGTCGGATATCCCTTGCGGGGCGATCAGCAGATATTGCCACGGTGCCGTAGAACCGCGTTGGTTTGGAATCTGCTCTAGTCGGCGCTTCAGTTTCCGAAGGCGCCGTGGCCCCCGGCGCATCGGTTCCCTTGTCAGGATCTTCCTCCTCGCCACCCGGTTGTCCGGGGGAAACTGTGGTATCTTCACCAGAAGGTCTGAATTTCTCTGCTACTTCTTTGGATACGATCAGGCTTTGGTCGTCGATCGTTACGATTTTCGAAGACGCATGGTCGATGGCAAGCCCGCCATATGTCTTGGTGCTCTCGTCCCAGTTTTCTGCGTAGGCAAAGGGGCCTGAAACAAGACCGCTGATGGCTGACCGAATGGTCTCAATCAGGACCTCGCGGTTTTTGATTCTCGGAAGATAGAGATACCGGTTCAGATATTCCCACAGATCCTTCACCCGAATATGCGGTTTTCCGTTCCAGATGTATTTCTGCAGATCTTTGTCCAGGCGCATCGCGCCAAGTTGGGGAAACAGGGCGTCATCGCTCACGAGCTTTCTGCTGGCGCGCGAGAGCAATCCATCCTGCGCAGAGATTCTTGAAGCCGTCCATTCAGGATCAACCTGAGGGCTTTCCTGAACCGGATACAGCAGATAGCACCAAGCCTCCTTGAGACGGGACTTCATCGTGTCAGCAGCTTCTTCCGCCTTTTTCTGGGCATAGGCGTTTTGACTTTGGGTCAGGTCATAGCTGTCTTTGTCCCTGACGATTCCATTCCACGCCAAGGCGTATCGAACGGCATCCCTCAAGCTGTCCAGCTTGCGCGCTTCTGC
The DNA here is from genome assembly GCA_026997055.1 of Paracoccaceae bacterium. GTDB lineage: Bacteria > Pseudomonadota > Alphaproteobacteria > Rhodobacterales > Rhodobacteraceae > JAAEUB01. The sequence continues at coordinate 31,477 of JALWJU010000385.1, forward strand.
TGCCAGAAAGACCAGCATGTTCCGGTTGACGCGGGGAGTGCTTCCCCTGTGTGTGAGAATTTCCTGTGCTTGCAGCTGTGCTTCCGAGCCGGTTCGGCCGGAATGTGGGTATGCAACGCCCAGAACCACGGCGCGAACGCCGCCTTCTTCATCGGGGACATCCGAAGAACTGGCTGGGGCCACCTGAACCGTATCGAAATGTCCCCTGTCACCTATGGAATTGATGTACTTGGCGAGTTCTCTGTCGATCTCGACATCAACCAAGGCTGCCTCAATCTGCGTTGCCTTGTCCGCCGCCAGACGGTTGAGGCTGGGCGCCATAGAGTACCAATAGCGACCGTGATCGCTGTGCATGAACTTGGCCTTGTTGGCCAGCCGGCGCAGGGCATCACTGAAGATCATCGGCCGTTCGCCGGGCTGGACCACGCCAAGATTGATCTGCTTGTCGTCCACCCCCTTGTTCTTCTGCTTCTCCATCGGGGCGGTTGCCATGAAAACTGCGCGCGCAACCCGGCGTGTGGCCGAGTATTTGTTCAGGTTTGGCGCCGCCTGATCAATCTGATAGGGGGTCGAGGTCGGCCCCTCCACATCGCCGGAGATGATCCCCTGCCAGTTGATCTCAAGGTACTTCAACAGCTCAGGCTCGACCCTGGGCGAGCTGACGGCAACGCTTCCGGGCATGATCATTACCGATGGGTCATTGTTCATCCACAGCTCGTGAATGACCTGGGCCATCAGCCGCAGCACACCGCGCGTGCGCTGGAATTTCTCAAGCGAGCCCCAACTGGTATATAGCTGGTCGAACAGTTCGGGGTGGATCGGGAAGGCCTTCTCCATCTTCCGCCTGTAATCCTCGTCCGCGCAGCCCTGCGGAAAGTCATTCGGGTTCTCCCGATACATCTTGGCGAACTGCTTGAGCGTGTTGTCCCGGTGCTGGAACTTGTCGCCCGGGATTTCCTTGAACAGCCGCCGCCGGACGATCTCATAGCTTTCTTCCTGACTGGCCGGCTGCCAGCTTGTGCCAACGCGCGAGAAAGTCTGCTTCAGCGCCGCCAGCGCTTCTTTCCCGGCATCGCCGCCGACCTCGATCTGCGATTGTGGTAACGAGGCCACCAGCAGGGTTCCGGGGCTTGTCTTCACCGCCTCGGTCAGCGATTGAACGAAGGTCAGGTTGGCATCGAACGAACCAGACGGCAGCCCATCCACCCCATAGATCTGGCGCAAATAAGCGACCCATTCGTCCACCAGAATAAGGCAGGGCGCGCACAGCTTGAACACCTCTTCCAGCGTGTCCGAGCCCGGCGCCGTCCCCCTGGCATCGTGCTCGGCGACCAGCGCGAAGGCGGCCTCGCCCCCCAGCTGCCAAGCCATGTCGCCCCAGGTGGTGCGTATCTCTCGCCCGCTCTCCGTCTTGATCACGTCCTGCGGCCCGCGTGCCGTGCCTACCAGCACTGCGCGACTGATGCCGTCGGGCACGCTCAGCCCTTCGCGCGCCAGCAGCTGATCCAGCCCCGACAGATCGGCGGCCTTGGTTTCCCCGGCCATGTGATACAGCGCCAGCATCGAGTGGGTCTTGCCGCCGCCGAAATTGGTCTGCAATTCGACAACCGGATCGCCCCCCTGGCCCGACAGCCGCTTGGCAGCGCCGGTCAGCAACGCGCTCAGGCCCTCGGTCAGATAGGTGCGGGCAAAGAACTCGCGCGGGTCGGCATATTCCGAGGGCGCACTGCCCTTGTGGACCTTGCCCAGATCGGCGGCAAATTCGGCCTGCTGGAAGTCACCCGTGGCCACGTCCGGGTGCGGCTCGACGATCTCGCGCCAGGACAGCAGCCCCTTCTTCGTCTCGACGGAAATATCCACCTTCCGCGTCTGTCTTCGCTCTTCCTGCCGGGCCATATCCGCAAACTTGATTCGCAGGATGGTGTCGCGCATCTTGCTGATCTCTTCCGCTGCTCCCGAGGCACTCACCGCCTCCAGCAGCCGGCGCATGCTGTCGAGCGCCCGCTCGGCATCGTCGTAGGAAAATTTCTCGTTGTGAGAAAGTTTATGCCTGACCTCCAGAAGTTCTGAAACATAGGATCGCTCGGTATGGCCCAGAACCGACGCAAAGGAATCCTTCCAGAAGGCCATCATGGTCTTGAGCAGGCCTGACTGATCCCAGCCAACCTCGCCGGCCGCGTTGGGCCGCAACCCTTTCACCCGCTGCACAACCTCGACCTGCCAATGCCCAGTCACGGTGCTTTCCAGCCGCTTTTCCACAAAGGGGATAAGCGCCTCTGGGAGCAACTCCATCCCTTCGAAAACATACTGCCTTGCACTCTTCGCCATCGCTCAAATATCCATGCTCATTTGCCCGTCGCCCCGCGTATCATGCACCTGCGCGGCCATTCGCACCAGGTCCGACCAGTCCGCGATCAGCGCGTTATAGGCGGTGGCCTCGCGCGCATCCTGCCGCTTGTTGGCGCAGATGTCATAGAGGCAATAGGCCAGATCCTTCACATCCTCGGCCTTGCCGCCGATCTTTTTCATCAGCACCGCGGTGTTTTCCGAAAGCCCCTCGTTTTCATGCAGCCGCACCAGATATTGCAGGCATTCCCAGATCGTCAGGTGATCGTCGGTTTCCGGGTCCCAGTCCTCTTCCAGTTCGTCGCGCTTGAGGATGCGCACCTTACCGGCCGAGGCCTCGACGATGCCCGCGTGTTTTACGCTCTCCACCGAGAGCCCCCGCGCGCGGGCGAGGTTGTCGGCAGCGCCATAATCGCCCGGGGCCATCCCGTGCTGCTCGAACCACGAAATGGCAAAGCGGGTCTCGGAATCGAAATCGCCCTGGATGTCGTTGAGGAACTCATCCAGCTCGCGGTTGATCAGTTGCAGCGCAGTTTTCACGCTCATGTGGCTGTCGTCGGATTCGAGCACGGCCCGGTAGCGCGAAAACACGCCCATGCCCGGGCCGATGGCCGATTGCGGCATGTCGGCCGGGGCGATGTTGGCGGCCTGAAGCTCGGCAATCGCCGGGGGCAGCTCGCGTTTTAACGCACGGATGAATTCGGCGCGGGTGATGATTTCAGCCGAAGCCTCTTTCTTGCGGCAGACCAGCACGACCGAGTTGGCAAGGGCGTTGGTGCCCGAGGCGATCATGCGGTTGGCCATTTCCGTGCGCATCGGCCAGGTGCCAACCACCGCATAACCCGCCTCGACCACCGCTTGCAGGAAAGTGGCCCAGCCGGTGGAGCTGATCCCCTCATCCTTGATCTCGCTTTGCTTGAAGGCATAGTAGATCGTCGCCGGATAATCGGCCGCGGATTGTCGTGCCATATTGGCAATCGCCTTGCGCATCCCGTCAAGGAAATGGACCTCGGCCTCTTCCTTGCCGCCATGACGATAGGGTGTGGCCACCAGTTCTTCGGCTTTCGGCGTCGCCAGCACCCCGAACAGTTCCGGGTAAACCGGGCGAATGGCCGGCTTCATCCAGACAAAAAAGAAATCCGACAGATCGGCATAGCCAATATTGTCGTAATAGGGCGGGTCGGTGGAGATGACGGTGTTTTCGGGATAGGTGACGGTTTGGGCGTCGTGCTGGATTTCAATGCCGTTTTTTGCGGGAACATAATTTTCAATGACTTTCCATGTCCATTCAACACACGGTTCCCAACTCCCAGTGGAGCCAGAAAACGGGTTTCCTTCAGCAAAATCCCAAGTCATAGGAATGGCTTGCCTGCCAAATGTATTGCGCAAACTTGACCTGCTAGAATCCCAAGAACATATTGTGCTACCACGATCAGCCATTTTAGTGATCGCAAAAGCCAAATACACACTTACCGCTTCGGCGTAGGCTTTGGCGCCTTTGCCTCCCTGCCGCAGGGGAGTGGGGTCGTCCGGGAGGCCGGCGGCCAGGGCGTCCGCCTCGATCTGCGCCCGCGCCTCATGCACCAGATCGGAAAACGTGTTCAACGCCACCAACTGCCGGTCGGTGAACAGGTCTCCGAAGGTGGTCATGCCGTAGTCGGGTGGCGAGAACCAACGAGGGTTTTCCGGCTGTTTCTGCTCGGGTTTCCATTCCGGTTTCGCTGAAAGCGCCAGATCTTCTTGTTCCTTCGTCGGCGCGACATAAACCCGGCCACCTTTCCCTTCGGCCACGATGGCAATCAGAGTCTGGCCCATGCGCCCCTCTCGCCCTGCGGCCTTTACATAGTCTGGCGTGATCGCGGTATCGGACAGCAAGCAGCGGAAATGCGCTCCGCGCCCCTGCTTGGTGCCTTCCTTGGCTCTGGCCCAATCCTCTTTGGTGCCGCCTGTGCGAATGCGGTAGGTGATGGTCTTGGCCGTGCGGTCCACCACCGGTTCGATCCATGTCTCTTTGCCCTTCTTGGAAGACAACAGGAAAGAAGAGGCAATCGGCACCTGCACATCCGCAAAAGCCGGGTCAGGGCTGGGCACCGTGCGCGCCCAGATCCAGGCGATCACCGTGGCCTTGCCGCCGCCCTGCTCGGGCGGCAGGTCCACCTGCGGATAGAGATGCCCCATGCGCTCGAACGCCTTCTCGCGCATCCATTCGCCGTAGTGCTTCACGTCCTCGGCCAGCCCCTCGGCATTGCGGTAGAAACTGCGCTCCTTGATGCCTGGGTGGATCGGCGGCTGGTCCTTGAATTTCGGCGGGATCTCGATCATCGCCTTGCCGATCATCACCGCCACCGGATTCAGGTCAGACCCATAAGCCGGCAGCCCCAGCCGCTGTGCCTCCAACGGGATCGAGCCACCGCCCGAAAACGGGTCATAGACGGGGGGCAGATCGCCGCCGCACGAGCGCCGGATTTCATTGCGCGCGCGCTCCAGCACTTCCTCGTTGGTCGAGTTTTCCCATTTCACCAGATCCTCGATGATCGCAAACAACCGCTTGCGCTCGGCCTCCTGCGCCTCGGGGGTCGGAAACTTGTCCGGGTGGCTGGACGGATCATCCACCAACTGCGCAAACAGCACCGCCCGGCATGCCGCCAAGGGACGGCGCGCCCACCACAGGTGCAGCGTGGAGGGGTGGCCGTGGCGGATCGACTTCTCTCGCGCCGAGGCAGCGTTGATCGCCTCGAGCGGGATGGCAACTTCGATGAGTTTTTTTCTGGGGGGGTGGGTCATGTTATTGTTCTTCTCCTGTTTCCCGCTGCCTGGGCTGGGCAATAGCCATATCAACCCCGAGCCCCACGCGGGCAAGCTCCCTCATGACAAGAAGTTCAACTAGGCTTGTGCGAACCTCGTCGTCAATGTCGCGGTGGATTTCCAGCCGGTCCCACCGCGAAGCGATCCGTTGGCGGATTTCACCTTCGGCATTTCGTAGTTGAGGGGGAAGCAATTCGTTCAGTTTTCTGTGAGCCAGGAACGCTGAATCTGCAAGCGTTTGGCTGGCTCGGTTGGGTAGCATATTGTTGACCGAATCGACCAGTGCTTCGAAAGTGATCTTCTTTATCTTCTCCGGCTCGGAACAAAACCAAGCAAAGGGGGATGTCCTAGAATATGCGATCGAGTGATTCTCGTTGTCGGGAAGTGGTCCGATATCGATGGGAGAGAACAAGGCAGATTCGAGATGCACACTCGCAGCACTGTAGGAAGCGTTGAAATGTGCAATGTTTTCCGACAGGGGAGAAGCATAAAATACCGTCCCGGGAAAGTGCCTCTCGAGATCGACAAGTTTCTGGTGCTGGTTCGAAAAGTCTCGTCGCATCAGGGACATTCGAAAAAACGGCGTGGATAGAGGTAGGTGATAGCTGGAAATCTCCTTCGCCGTATCGCGAACCATCAGCTGAGGCAACTTGAATTGAAAGAAAATCGGGACAGCCGGAAGATCGATCTTCACGTCGTAACCCAACTCCGCTTCCTGAATAAGGTTCGGAAAAACTGGTGCTGAAGAAGGCCCGTATGCACTGGCCCTAATCAGGTTTTCGGTGAATGCGTATCCATATGAAAATTCAGTGTAATCCAACTTCATGGCGTGATCCGCTCCGCTCGCTCCAACAGCCGTTTCAGATTGTACTGAATGGCCGTCTGCTCAAAGGCTGGTTCGGTCTCGGACAGCGCGCCGTGGATGTATCGTGGCTTCGCGGCAAAGCCGTTATCCACCTCGACGATCGCCAGGATATACTTGTCGGGCTCGTGCAGCGAGGTGATGATTTCCTGCCGTGTCAGCATGACCGTATCCGCCCCCTTGATGCGGCCCTTGACCTCGATGAACCGGTAGTGGCCGGCCTTGGGGTCGTAGGATGCGATATCGTAGCCGACCTTCTGGGCAGAGACATCCTTGGGGTCGTTGCCCAGCGCCCGCTCGGCGGCCATCACAGCTTCCATCGCGGCCAGTTCGATCCTGCGGCGAGCTTCCGGGTCTTCCGCGAACCCTGCCGGGACGGGGGTTGCGGTGGCACCCATGCGCCGGGCGAGCAGCCCCTGCGGTATGACCACAAGCCCACCACGGACACGGGGCGGTCGGGATGAGATGAGCTTTTCCTTTTCGATCAGAGCCATGCGCCGTTGCAGACGTTCGGCCAGATCCTCGGCGCGGCGCTGGGCGTTCTGCCAGTTCAGGCGGGTTTTCTTGCCGGCGCGCTCCTGTTCCTTGAGCTCAAATGCCCGGGCGTCCCAATAGTTGATCTCTTTCTTCAGGCGCGCCTGCACCTCCTGTTCGACCTTCTCGATCTCCGGGATGCGGCGGTCGCGCACCTCTCTCACATGGTCGCGGGCCAACTCGATGGTGGCATATTCGAGGGCCACTTTTTCCAGCCCGGTTCGCAGCCAATCCTGGTTCAGATCGGTTTCGAGGGCAGCGATCTCTTCCGGCTTTGCGGGCCGAAGGTTGAGATGCGGGGCGATGCCCGCGTTGCGCGCCTCGCCCGTTTGGTCGATGGCCACGAACTGGAGCTTTTCGGAGATGACATGGGGCTTGCCGCTGTTTGTGGGCCGGCCATCCTGCACGCTGTGTTCCAGCAGGAAAACGGCCGAGATTTCTTCGCCTGCATCGGTCTCGTCTACAAGCACAGCCCCCTGTTTCATCAGGTAGTCGTAGCGTTCGCGAATGATGCTGATCACAGCCTCCAGAAGCGGGTGGCCCGGGCAGACGAATTCGGCCACGGGCTGCTGGTTGATCCTGGACTTTTCGAAGCAGATGCGCTCGAAACGCTTCTGAACCGGCGCCCCGGTTCCGATCTGCCGGTCGCGCTCGCGGATTATGACAGGAACATGGGTGATCTCCCATCGTCCATCCTCACGTGGCCGGATTTGGCCGCCAAGTTCGCGGAAGGCCTCGATGAAGAAGCTCTGAACGTGATGCGGTTGCAGGCGCTGGGCTTCGGCGCGCTCCATGGCAAGGCGTAGCTCATGGACCTTGGCTTCGGGCATGGTGTCGTTGGTGAGTGCCCGTTTCTGCAGGAGATCCAGGAGGTTCTGTTGATCGACCGCGCCGTCGACCTTTTTGAAAAGGCGCGCCCTGACGTCCTCTCTCTCGCCATACTGGATTGCTTCAAGCAAGAGATCCTTCAGGGCGGTGCCCTCAAAAAGCTCTCCGAGCACATCGTAAACCCGACCGCCAAGCGCCTTACGGGCAGCCTCGAGCTTTTCAAGCAGACGCCCGTAAACCTCGCCCTCTCGAGTGTCAGCGGCGACGAGATTCCACAGGTGGCATACTTCGGTTTGACCGATGCGGTGTATCCGACCAAACCGTTGTTCGATCTTGTTGGGGTTCCAGGGCAGGTCGTAGTTCACCATCAGATGGCCACGCTGGAGGTTCACGCCCTCACCTGCGGCATCGTTGGCGATCAGGACCAGAAGCTCCTTGTCCTGCATGAAGCGCTCGACGATTTTCCGCCGTTCTTCTCTGGTCACCCCGCCATGGATGACTTCGACCGCTTCCGGCTTGCCCAGCCGTGCAGCGACTTTCTCGCGCAGGTAGAACAGCGTGTCCTTCGGTTCGGTGAAGATGATCAGTTTCCGACGGTTGCCGTCCGGGTCGATCATCAGATCGTCATCGAGGATGCGGTTGAGCTGCGTCCACTTGGCGTCCTTTCCCGACTGCAGAACGGAAAGCGCCAGTTTTTCCAGCCGCTTGAGTGTCTCGACTTCGATTTTCAGCTGCTCGACGGTCTCGGCTGACGTTGCCGTGGTAATAACGGTTTCTTCAAGCTCGTCAATTTCATCCTGGCTGTATTCGTCCAGGTTTCTGAGCAGATCATCGTCTGGCAGGGCCACTTGCTTCCCTCTCATGATGAGGTTCGCTTCGGCCAACTGTGCTTCGAGCCGTTCACGCCGCCGTTTCAGGGATTCGTATATCGCCGCCGGAGAAGACGCGAGGCGGCGCTGCAGGATCTGAAGGGCGAAGCCGACGTTATTTCGCTTCCGCCCATCATCCTGGGCAAAGCGCTGGACGCGGTTCATCTCTGTCCGCACATACTCGGTCACTTCGCTGTAAAGCGCGGCCTCCTGCGGGGAGAGTTCGTATTTCACGGTGTAGGCGCGACGCTCTGGGAACAACGGCCGTCCGTCAAAGCGCAGAAGCTCTTCCTTGGTCAGGCGGCGCATCATGTCTTCGGTGTCGGCGAAATGAACACCATCCCGGAAGCGCCCTTCAAAACGGTCACCATCCAGAAGCGCCATGAAGAGCTGGAAATCTTCTTCCTTGCCGTTGTGGGGTGTCGCCGTCATCAACAGGAAGTGGCGGCAAGACTGACTGAGTTTTTGCCCGAGCTGGTAACGCTTGGTGTATTTCACCTCGCCGCCGAAAAAGGTTGCCGACATCCTGTGAGCTTCGTCGACGATGATCAGATCCCATTCCTCGGAGCGGCTGAGCTTTTCCTGCAGTTCTTCGTTTCGTGCCAGTACGTCGAGCCGGACGATGAGCTGGTGATGGTCGTCAAAGGGATTGCCGGAGCGGGAGGTTTCGATCATGTCCCGCGAAAGAATGTCGAATTCAAGGTTGAACTTCTCGCCGAGCTCGTCCTGCCATTGTTCCACCAGGCTTCCGGGGGCGACGACCAGGCAGCGATCAAGGTCGCTTCGCGCACGTAATTCCTTGATGAGCAGTCCCGCCATGATGGTCTTTCCCGCTCCTGGGTCATCCGCGAGCAAGAACCTCAGCGGCTGGCGCGATAGCATTTCGCCGTACACGGCCGATATCTGGTGCGGGAGGGGGTCGACCAAACTGGTGTGGATGGCCAGATAAGGATCGAAATAATGTGCGAGCTTTATCCTGTTCGCCTCCGTGACCAGGCGAAGCATCCTGCCGTCACCATCGAAGGACCATAGCTTTCCAGAAGTATCCACACCAATGCGCGCGGCGTCGTCACGGTAGAGGGTCGTTTCGGAAACTTCGCCCTGAGCGCTTCGGTAAACAAGGTTCAGGGCTTGATTGCCGATCCATTCGACGGAAACCACCTGGACGGCTTCCCCGGGAAGAATGCCCGTCACCATGCTTCCGTTTCTGATATCTTCCAGTTCAGCCATTGTTGCCCTCGGCTGCGCTGGGCATCCTGACTGTGAGGATCGGTTTGCAGGAGTTACCCGCCTTTCTGCTCGGAAGGGGCGGGTAGGGTATAGTTCTGGTGCCCAGGGGAATGTAGTTTCTTATCGTAAATCTTGGCATCGAATGCCCCAATACTGTTAACGAAACCATGGAATCGCGGCGTTTTCCCAATACCTTAACGTGTGGCCGCGAGATTTGCAGCAAGAATCCGCTTTCGGTTGTATGAGTTGTGAAGGTGATGAGCGATGCGGGGTTGTCCGGCAGGCGAGGACCAGCGGCCTTGAACAGCGGCCAGCCGTTATTGAAGGTTTATGGGCGATCCTTGAACAAGCCTTGGCTCCGGGCTCCGGTCGCCACGTTCCTGCGGCTGGCATGGTCAGCAATATCCCAACTCGGGTGTGGATCGCGCACTGCGGAGAATATTTGCCATTTCCGCCGCACATTCTGCGGAGAATATCTTGAGACCGCCATCACCGTCGCATTGGCTCGGTAAGGAAGGCGTTCCGCTGGTCGCGCCGTTCGCCAATCTGAGCCATGCGTTGGGCAGGCTCTCGGCCGCCGCACCCGCATCAAGCATAATCCGAGGAACCGGGTGGTTGCCGGTTGCCGAAAAGCTTTCCTTGCCAACAGGCAGATCCCTCAGGCGCCACTCTATGATTCACGGCGCCCTTCCTCTGCCGTCCACACCTCCTGCCAGGCCGCGAATTCGGCCGGCCTGATCCCGTAACGCGCGAAATTGCCCGCGTGCAGGCCGAGGAGGTCGCTCTCGGCAATTTCGCGGAATTTCTCCTGTTCGGGGCGGTCGATGTTCTGAGCCGTCCAGGATGCGATGTGCCGTACGGCCGCCTTTCTGCTCATCCGTCCGCGCACGATCTCGCTGATGACCCGCCGCAGTGCCTCACGATGTTTCAGGCGGAACGGGTCGGGTTCGCCCAGCGATTGCCGGACCGCAGCATAACGCGCGGCAGAACGTTCATAGGACCAGATGAACACATCCTTCAGCAGATCGACACGGTTGAGTTCGTACACGCCTAGGACGGCGTCGGTGTAGATCGAACGTGGCACGTCGCTGAAGGACAGCGGCGAGAGGTTGGCCCTGATGAAGGGGATGTTGGCGGCAAGGCGTGAGACGCGCTTGTTCACGTCATCGAATGGTTGAAGATACGGCAGCTGCACCATGACGAAAAAGGCCTGCTCGAACGGGTCCTGAATCGCCGCCGCCTTTGCCAGGATCAGATCGAAGCATTCCTCGATCAGCTGCGGCACCTCGAGCGGATGAAACACCGATTGCTCGATGCCGATCGGGATATGGCGCAGCCTCCCGGCCGCGGATTCATCGGGCAGCAGGTTCTGGGCAAGAAATCCATGAAGGTTGAGAATGGTGTAGCGGTTGAAGCCGATGTCCTCGGCCGCATCGACAAGAAAGGCGATCGCGTCCTTGTGGTTCAGGATCATCTGGGCTTCCAGATGGGCGCGCCCTTCGGCTTCCTCCCCGAACTCGATCAGCCGTCTGGTGTCCAGCAGCGAGTAGGTGTTGCCCTCGAGCCGGCTGGAGTTCCATGACAGATCGATCAGGAGCCTGTCCAGAATGTGCCGGGCATAGGTTCCCGCCGGTTGCTCGGCGAAGTTGGGTCGGCCGACTTCGTGCAGATGCGTGCGTTCGGTTTCCGAGAGATATGCCGTGACGTTGGGCTGGTAGGATTCCAGGAAATCACGATTGTAGCCGACCGGTTTTCGTGCGGCAGGAGGCTGGGCGAGGTACTCCCTGATCTCTATGCCGGGGGCAGAGAGCGGAATGGAAACCTGTTCCTCATCGCCGTTCCGGCCGGTGCCGATGGCGACTTCCCCAACGGCAGGTCCGGCGGGCGAATGGTACCGCGCCCACCGCCCACTGCCCTTCCTGATCAGGCGACCGGCATCCACAAGGTGCTTCAGTCGGTATTGCAGCGTGCGCCGGGGCAGGTTCCCGCCCAGGGCTTCGGATATCTCGCTTGCAGAAGCGCCATCGGGGTGCTTGCGCACGGCGTTCTCGATCGCGCGAAGATCGGCCTCGGAGATGTGCTGTGCCATTGGGCTTCCATGGTTGCGCAGGATTATATGCGCAGTTAAACTGCCTTACGCGCAAGAATCAAGCCTATGCGCAACAAAACTTGCGCATGGAATCCAGGCGCAACATTGCCGGCAAATGGCGTGAGAACATCCGGGTTTCGGGCCGAACATGGCGCTACGTTGGCGGTAATATTTCAGGTTCTGCTCGCGGCATCCCAAGCCTTTGAAATCTTGTGGTAAATTTTCTTCGCAACACTTCGGCCGACGGTCTCATAACCTGAAGGTCGCAGGTTCAAATCCTGCCCCCGCAACCAAATTCTTCCGAGAAATCAATTGTTTAAAAGCGACCCGTGCAGGATGTCCGCAGTGTTTCGTGTCCATGTCAACACTGT
>JALWJU010000386.1 GCA_026997055.1 Paracoccaceae bacterium
CCCTGCGCGACCCCTCCCTGCCCCCGCACGCCATCGTCGAAGAATACGAGGACGGCGGCGCGCTGAGGAATGACGGCGTGCGGCTTAAGCCTGCGAACAGGAACCCGTGGTATGTGCTGGCAACGATCTGGGGGGAGCAGGGGGGGAACTGGATTGACGCCAAACTCGCTGCGCAAAACCGTGATACGTGGAACGCTTGGGCCGATGGAAGGCTGACAGGTGAGGAGCGCGGAGAAGTACTTCAGCGCTTTCGCACACGGCTCGGTGACAGCGCATCCGACCTTCCCAATCCAAAACTGCTTTGTAATTTCCGCAACACCCACTTTACCCGGCCTTGTCAATTCGACGGATATGTTTTTCCCGGAAAGGTGTTTTTTGATTGTTCACATTTCCAGCATTATACCAGTTTCCTCGGCACGCAATTCAAAGACGAAGTGTTTTTCGAAAATACATATTTCAACGATACAGCGGTTTTCAGCCAATCAAAGTTTCACCGAAATTCATGGTTCACGGATAGTCACTTTGCCGAGATGGTGTATTTTCAGCAGGCAGTTTTGCATTGGGCCAGTCGGTTTTGGAATGTTGTGTTTTGCGGCAAGGCTGATTTCAAACTCGCAAGGTTTCAACGCGGCATTGGTTTCAGAAGGACTACCTTTCACAAGGAAGCGGATTTTTCTTCGGCCATTTTCGAAGCCTCCACCCGCTTCGACAATGCCCGTTTCCTGACCCACGTCCCCGAATTCCACGCCGCCGACCTCTATGACGATACGGTTTTCACCCTACCCGACCGCCACAAGAAAAACTGGCCCAAGAAATTCGGCGGCGACTACATGCCCGCCGGTGACCAGAAACGTGCCTATTCCCGCCTGCGCCTGTTCTATGCCAAGACCCAGCAGATCGACGAAGAGCAGTTCTTTCACCGTCAGGAAATGCGTTGCAAGCGGGAGTTGGCCAAGGGGCCGACCCGAGCCCTCTACTCCCTCTACGCGCTCCTGTCCGATTACGGCATCTCCATCTGGCGGCCGCTGGCGGCAATGGGGGTGCTGATCACGCTTGGCGCCGCGCTGTTCAGCTTTCACACCGGCATGCAGGGCACGCCGCCCGCCGGCAGCACCTTCTGGCAAGGCATGGGCTGGTCCCTCGCCAACGCGCTCCCTTTCACCGGCTTCGGGCGCACCTATTTTGGTGCCGAGTTCTATCAGGCCCTGCCCACATGGCTGAAGATATATGCAGGCGCGCAGACGCTGGCCGCCCTCCCCCTCCTGTTCCTCCTCGGCCTCGGCCTGCGCAACACCTTTCGCCTGAGATAGCCATGAAACGCCTCGCCCTGCCTTTCCTGCTTGCCGCCAGCCTCGCCGCTTGCGCCCGCCCGCTGACCCCGGGCGAGACCGCCTTTGCCCGCGACATGTTCGGCGACACGCTCGACCCGGCGCGCGTGCGCGTGCGCATGGGCGCGGGCCTCGCCCCCCTGCCGAAACCCGCGCCCGCACCCCCCGCCAGAGCCAGGCGCGCCGACATCCCCGAAGGCTTCTGCACCCGCACCCCCCAGCCACGCCGGATCCGCTGGCCCGCCGCCTTCGTGCTGGGAAACACCGTGTTCATGAAGCGCGAATACTACGCCGCCGATACCTTCCCCGGCTGGCCCGACCGCTTCCTTGTGCCCCAGGGCTTCCTCATGGCCCACGAGCTTGTCCATGTCTGGCAATGGCAGAATCGCGCCACCACCCGTTACTCGCCGCTCAGACCGCTCGCCGAGGCCGCCCGCAAGGCCGACCCCTATTTCTGGGACGGCACCGGCCCGCGCCCCTTCCGGGCCTACGGCTTCGAACAGCAGGCGGCCCTGGTCGAGGACTATCTGTGCTATCGCCTGTTCGAGCCGACCAACCCGCGCCTGAACGAGCTTCGCGCCATCCTCGCCCCGGTGCTGCCACTGGCCCGCATCCCGGACTGACCTTTCATCTTTCCCGAAATACTCCCGCCGGAGGCGCGATTTTTCTGCGAAAAATCGCCCGCCCCCGCCGCCACGCAAAGCCCCCTGTCGCATTTGCGCTCTCATGGGTCGGCTGGTTCTTCCCTGTGCCCGGCCAAGCCCCTAGACTGCGCCCATGGAGCCAAGGGAGGAGACGGGATGAAAACCAGGGTAAAGGCGCTTGTGGTCGGCGGCGGCGCGGTAGGTACCTCGATCGCCTATCACCTGGCGCGTGCCGGCTGGGACGACGTGATGCTGATCGAGCGCGACGAACTCACCGCGGGCTCCACCTGGCACGCGGCCGGGCTTCTGCCGCTGTTCAACATGTCCTACGCCACCACCCATATCCACCAGTATTCGGTGGAATTCTACAAGACGCTGAAGGCCGAGACCGGGCTCGATGCGGGCTTCGCCGTGGTGGGCAATCTGCGCATGGCCCAGACCGAGGAGCGGATGGACGAATACATGCTCTACGCCTCCACCGCCGAAACCTGCGGCGTGCCGTATGTTTTCCTCACTCCCGATGAGATCAAGGCGCGCTGGCCGCTCATCGAGACTTCCGACCTCAAGGGCGCGCTGTATCACCATACCGACGGCTACATAAACCCCGCCGACGTGACCCAGGCCATGGCCAGGGGCGCGCGCCAGCGCGGCGTCGAGATCGTGCGCAAGCTTCAGGCCGATGCCTTCCGCTGGAACGGCGCCGCCTGGGAAGTCACCTGCACCAGGATGGTCGAGAAGGGCGGCAATCTGGTGCCATCCGATGAAACCGTCACCATCACCGCCGAGCATGTGGTGACCGCCTCCGGCAACCACGCCCAGCGCACCGCGCGGCTTCTGGGCATCAGGATCCCGGCGATCCCGGTCGAGCACCAGTTCATCGTCATGGATGCCGACCCCGAACTGGTCAGATGGCGCGCCGAGGGCAGGCCGGAGCACCCGGTGATCCGCGACGCCGACGCCCAGTCCTATGTGCGCGAGGAGCGCGGCGGCTGGATCCTCGGCGTTTACGAAAAGGGCGCGCCGGCGCGCTTCGAATACGGCGTGCCCGACAGCTTCCGCGCCGACCTGTTCCCGCTCGATCTGGAGCGGATCGAAAGCCAGTACATGGCCATGCTCCACCGCATCCCCTCTTGCCGGGATTCGGGCCTCAAGGACGATTTCAACGGGCCGATCTGCTACACGCCCGACGGTAACCCGCTGGTGGGCCCCGCCCCGGGGCTCAGAAACATGTGGCTGGCCGAGGGCTTCTCCTTCGGCATCACCGCGGCCGGGGGCACCGGCCACTACCTCGCCCAGATGATGGTCGAGGGCGAAGCCGAGATCGACATGGCCTCCCTCGACCCCAAGCGCTACGGCCAGGACTGGATGACCACCGAATATGCCGCGCGCAAGAACGAGGAATGCTACAACCACGTCTATATCCTCCACCACCCGGACGAAGAGCGCCCCGCCTGCCGGCCCCTGCGCACCGCGCCGGCCTATGACCGTCAGAAAGCGCTGGGGGCGCAGTTCGGGCAGGTCAATGGCTGGGAGCGGCCCAATTACTACGGCCCGAAGGACGCGCCCGCCGATTTCGACGAGAAATCGCGCTCGTTTCGCCGCGGCGGCTGGTGGCAATACGCAGTCGAGGAGGCCCGCGCCATCCGCGAGGGCGTGGGGCTGATCGACGCCACCGCCTTCGCCAAGCATGTGGTCAAGGGCCCCGGCGCCACGGCCTTTCTCGACTGGTTCACCTGCAACCGCCTGCCGAAAGTGGGCCGGATCGGCCTCACCTATGCGCTGACCTCTGCCGGCACCACGCGCAGCGAATATACCATCGTCCGCCGCGCCGAGAGCGAATATTACCTGGTCTCCGCCGGGGCCTGGGCCGCCTATGACGCCGATTTCCTGCTGAAGGCCGCCGCCGACAAGGCGGAGGAATTCGGCTATATCGAGATCCAGGACGTGACCACGCAGCACGGTGTCTTTGCCGTGGCGGGGCCGAAATCCCGTGACCTGCTCAAGGATCTGATCCGCGACGCGGAGCCTGCCACCGCGCTCTCCAACAAGCGATTCCCGTGGCTCTCCGCCAGGCGGATCGAACTGGGCATGGTCCCGGTCGAAGCGATCCGCGTCGCCTATACGGGCGAGCTGGGCTGGGAGCTGCACCACCCCATCGAGATGCAGAACCACCTCTGGGACCGGCTGCTGGAGGCAGGCGAAAGACACGGGCTGAAGCTGGTCGGCGCGCGCGCGCAGAACTGGCTCAGGCAGGAGAAGAGCTACCGCGCCTTCGGCACCGAACTGGGCCGCGACGCCACCCCGCTGGAGGCCGGGCTCGAGCGCTTCGTGGACCTCGGCAAGGACTTCCACGGCAGGCAGGCGATGCTGGACAAGGGGATCCGCTCCAAATGCGTGACGCTCCTGATCGACGGGCCCGAAGACGCCGACCCCTGGGGGCGCGAGGCGCTCTATCACGACGGCAGGCGCGTCGGGCGGCTGACCTCGGGCGGCTGGTCGGTGGTCTTCGGCCGCTCGATCGCCATGGGCTATGTGCCGCCGGAGATCGCCGCGCCCGGCCAGAAGCTGCAGGTGAAGATGTTTGACCGGCTCTGGCCCGCCGAAATCACACCCGACAGCCCGCATGACCCGACCAATGCGCGCATCCGCCAGGACGGTTAGGGTCTTTCTGCGGCACTTTTGCCCTTTTGTTTTTTCTCGGGGCGGCTAATCTGATTTCGGTGAATCAGGAGGAAACATGCCCAGGCTCGTCCGTCTTTACATCCGCCAGGTCCTCGTCGGCTTTGCCTTGTCGGGCCTGTTTGTCGCCGCGCTTCTGTATCTGAACGTGGGCAATCTCTGGCATCTCGTATCGACGTCTCCCATGGGATGGATCGCGGTGCTGATGCTGTTCATGTTCCACGGGCTGGTCTTTGCCGGAGTGCAGTTTGCCATCGTGATCATGCGCATGGAAGAAAGGCAGGACGGCCCCCGCGGAGGCAGGCGGGCGCCGGTTGCGACCGATATCCCGGCGCGGGTAATGGCGACAGCGCCCGGAAAGGCCGGGTCCTGACCCTAGAAGCGTATTTCCCAGGCTGCCCGGCCCCATGTCCGGCAGCGCGCTCCGGATGCGACGGGCGGTCGGGGGGCGATTTTTCCTGAGAAAATCATGCCTCCGGCGGGAGTATTTCGGGAAAGATGAAAGGCTTCTGGAATCGTTCCAGAAACTTGACATGCCCCCGGGGCATGGGCATATGAGAGCCAGCAGGAAAGGCAGCCCGATGTTCATCCAGACCGAAAACACCCCGAATCCCGCAACGCTCAAGTTTCTTCCCGGCCAGTCGGTCCTGGGTACGGGCACGGCGGATTTCACCTCGCCCGAGGAGGCGGCGAATTCGCCGCTGGCTTACCGGCTGTTTCGTGTCGATGGGGTGGAGGGGGTGTTTCTGGGCTCGGATTTCATCACCGTGACCAAGGCGGATTCGGTGGAGTGGGACCATCTGAAGCCTTCGGTCCTGGGGGCGATCGTGGAGCATTTCCAATCCGGCCAGCCGGCGCTCGAAGGGGCGGCGGCGCCCGGTCATGCGGCCCATGACGCGGCCGGGGAAGACAGTGAAATCATTGCCAAAATCAAGGAGTTGCTGGATACGCGCGTGCGTCCGGCCGTGGCTCAGGACGGCGGCGACATCACCTTTCACGGCTTTGACCGCGGCGTGGTCTATCTGCATATGCAGGGGGCCTGCGCGGGCTGTCCTTCTTCGACCCTGACCCTGAAGATGGGCATCGAGAACCTGCTCAAGCATTACATCCCCGAAGTGAGCGAAGTGCGCCCGGTCCAGCCCTGATCGGGGGCGTGGCGTGGCGGTCTCGCTGGCATTCGACACTTCGCAGGCGGCCTGCGCTGCGGCGCTGGTCGCAGGCAGCCGGACGGTGACGCGCATCGACGAGATGGCGCGCGGGCAGGCCGAGCACCTGTTCGGGATGCTCGAGGAGATGCTGGCCGCCGAGGGGCTCGTCTGGGGCGATCTCGACGTGATCGGGGTCGGCATCGGCCCGGGCAACTTCACCGGCATCCGCATCGGCGTCGCCGCGGCGCGCGGGCTGGCGATGGCGCTGAAGATCCCGGCGGTGGGGGTGAGCGCCTTCGAGGCGGCGGCAGGCGTGTCGGCCCGCCCGCTCTGGGTGGCGGTGCCGGCGCCGCGCGGGCAGGTCTGGCTGCAAAGGCTGGCCCCGGGCGGGAGCGAAACGCCGGCGCTGGTGCCGCAGGAGGCGCTGGCCGGGCTGGACGCGCCGCTGTTGCGCGCCGAGGAGCGGGCCGGCGAAGCGCGCATCGCTACCATAGCGGCGCTGGCGCTGGAACGGCGCGGCGAGAGCCTGCCCCGCCCGGCCCCGCTCTATGTGCGCGCTCCCGATGCCGCGCCCGCGCGCGACGTGCCGCCGGTGATCCTGCCGTGACGGCCGAGCGGCTTGCCCGGCTTCACGCCGCCGCCTTTGCCGATTCGCGCCCCTGGAGCGCCGGCGAATTCGCCGCCCTTCTGGCTGCGCCGGAGACGGTGCTCGCGCATCGTCCCGAGGGCTTTGCGCTCGGGCGGGTGGTCGGCGGCGAGGCCGAGCTTCTGACCCTTGCCGTCGCCCCCGAGGCCCGGCGCAAGGGGCTGGGGCGCGCCCTGCTCGGCGAATTCGAAGCCCTTGCCCGTGCCCGCGGCGCCGGGCGCGCCTTTCTGGAAGTGGCCGAGGACAACGCCCCGGCCCGCGCCCTCTACCGCGCCGCCGGCTGGCACGAATCCGCCCGGCGGCCCGGCTATTACCGGCGCCGGGGCGGCGGAAAATGCGATGCGCTGCTGCTGGAAACGGACCTTTCGCGGCAGGAAGGCCCGCCCGAAAGCCGGCATTTCCCCGAAAAACCGCGGCTTTGAATGCGCGGTCAAATATTAACCTTGACCCCGCCCTTGCCCTGCGGGCTAAATTGCGGATGATCCGTTTCAGCGATCTGCTCGCAAGGGGAATCGCGTGCCTGCCGCGCGCCCCCTCACAGTAACCAATGGGAGACAACAACATGACCCTCATGCAGAAATTCCTCGGAGCCGCCGCAGCCCTGGCGCTGAGCGCCGGCGCGGCCCTGGCCGATCCTGCCATCATCTTCGACATGGGCGGCAAGTTCGACAAGTCGTTCAACGAAGGCGCCTTCAACGGCGCCCAGCGCTGGGCCGAGGAGAGCGGCGGCAATTTCCTCGAGATCGAGATTCAGTCCGAAGCGCAGCGCGAGCAGGCCCTGCGCCGCTTTGCCGAAGCGGGCGCCAATCCGATCATCACCACGGGCTTTGCCTTCTCCTCCGCGATCGACCAGGTGGCGCCGGACTACCCGGACACCAAGTTCGCCACCATCGACGGCTGGGTGGACCAGCCCAACGTGCTCTCGGTGGGCTTTGCCGAGCATGAGGGCTCCTATCTCGTCGGCATGATCGCCGGGATGAAGACCGAGAGCGGCACCGTGGGCTTCGTCGGCGGCATGGACATCCCGCTGATCCGCAAGTTTGCCTGCGGCTATGCCCAGGGGGTGAAGGCGGTCAACCCGGACGCCACCGTGATCGCCAACATGACCGGCACCACGCCCGCGGCCTGGAACGACCCGGTGAAGGGCGGCGAACTGGCCAAGGCGCAGATGGCCCAGGGCGCCGACATCATCTATGCCGCCGCCGGCTCTACCGGGCTGGGCGTGCTGCAGGCCGCAGCCGATGCGGGCATCTACTCGATCGGCGTGGACAGCAACCAGAACTACCTGCATCCGGGCAGCGTGCTCACCTCGATGCTCAAGCGCGTCGATGTGGCCGTCTATGAACTGATGAAGGCGGGCGAGGACATGCCCACCGGCTTCATGGGCCTCAGCCTCAAGGATGACGGCGTGGGCTACGCGCTCGACGAGTACAACAAGGACCTGATCACCCAGGAGATGATCGACGCGGTGGAAGCGGCCAAGGCGAAGATCATCTCGGGCGAGCTCGAGGTGCATGACTACACCACCGACGACAGCTGCCCGGTGCTCAATTTCTAAATGACCGACAGCAGCAGCAATACAGGGGCGCGGCAGGAGACTGCCGCCCCCGCGATCGAGCTTCGCGGCATCTCCAAGGCCTTCGGCCCGGTGCAGGCGAACAAGGATATTTCGATCCGCGTGATGCCGGGCACGATCCACGGCATCATCGGCGAGAACGGCGCCGGCAAATCCACCCTGATGTCGATCCTCTACGGCTTCTACAAGGCCGATTCGGGGCAGATCTTCATCAATGGCAAGGAAACCCCGATCCCCGACAGCCAGGCGGCGATCCGGGCCGGGATCGGCATGGTGTTCCAGCATTTCATGCTGGTCGAGAACTTCACCGTGCTGGAAAACGTGGTGCTCGGCGTGGAGGAGGGCGAACTGATCCGCCCCTCGCTGGCCAGGGCGCGCAAGGCCTTGAAAAAGCTGGCAGATGAATACGAACTCCAGGTGGACCCGGATGCGGTGATCGAGGATATCGGCGTGGGCATGCAGCAGCGCGTCGAGATCCTCAAGGCGCTCTACCGCCAGGCCGACATCCTGATCCTCGACGAGCCCACAGGAGTGCTGACCCCGGCCGAGGCCGACCACCTGTTTCGCATCCTCAAGGGGCTGAAGGAGCAGGGCAAGACCATCATCCTCATCACCCACAAGCTGCGCGAGATCATGGAGATCACCGACACGGTGAGCGTGATGCGCCGCGGCGAGATGACCGCCACCGTCAAGACCGCCGAGACCAGCCCCGAGGAACTGGCCGAGCTGATGGTGGGCCGCAAGGTGCTGCTGGAAGTGGACAAGGCCCCCGCCGCCCCCGGCGCCCCGGTGCTCGAGGTCGAAGACCTGCGTATGGTGGACGAATTCGGCGTCGAGCGGCTCAAGGGGGTGAGCTTCAGCGTACGCGCGGGCGAGATCCTCGGCATTGCCGGGGTGTCGGGCAACGGCCAGTCGGAGCTTCTCAAGCTGCTCGGCGGCTTTGCCCATGGCACCGGCAGCGTGCGCCTCAACGGCCGCGAGATCGACCTTTCGGGCCGGCACAGCGACGCCCGCTCGCGCCGCGCGCGCGGCATTTCCCATGTGCCCGAAGACCGCCACCATTACGGGCTGATCATGGATTTCACCGCCTGGGAAAACATGATCTTCGGCTATCACTGGGCGACCGAATACCAGAAGAACCGCCTGCTGATGGACAACCGCGCCGTGATCCGCGACGCGGCCGGCAAGATGGAGCGCTTCGACGTGCGCCCGCCCGACGTGATGCTGGAGGCCAAGAGCTTCTCGGGCGGCAATCAGCAGAAGATCGTGCTGGCGCGCGAGATCGAGCGCAACCCGGACCTGCTGCTGGTCGGCCAGCCCACGCGGGGCGTCGATATCGGCGCGATCGAGTTCATCCACAAGCAGATCATCGCCCTCAGGGACCAGGGCAAGGCGATCCTGCTGGTGAGCGTGGAGCTTGACGAGATCATGAGTCTGAGCGACCGCATCGCGGTAATGTTCGACGGCCGCATCATGGGCGAACGCCTGCCCGAAGAGACCAACGAAACCGAGCTCGGCCTGCTGATGGCGGGCGTCACCGATGGTGGGAAGGGTGGAAAGGGAGAAGCCGCCTGATGGAAAAGATGCCGAAATGGGCCGATGTGGCCCTGATCCCGCTGATCAACCTCGCCATCGCCTTCGCGCTCAGCGCGCTGGTGATCTGGGCGATCGGCGAGGATCCGTGGAAAGCGGTGAAGATGATGGTCAGCGGTGCGCTGGGCTCCACCTATGGCTGGGGCTACACGCTCTATTACGCGACCAATTTCCTGTTCACGGGCCTCGCCGTGGCGGTGGCCTTTCAGGCCTCGCTGTTCAATATCGGCGGCGAGGGGCAGGCGGTGCTGGGCGGGCTCGGGGTGGCGCTGGTGTGCCTGTTCATCCCGTTTCCGCACTGGTCCGTGGCGCTGGTCTTCGCGCTGGCCGGCGGCGCGCTTTTCGGCGCGCTCTGGGCGCTGATCCCGGCCTGGCTGCAGGCCCGGCGCGGCTCGCATATCGTCATCACCACGATCATGTTCAACTTCATCGCCGCCTCGCTGCTGAACTACATCCTGGTCAATCTGCTCCGGCCCGCGGGCTCCATGGACCCGGCCTCGGGTCCCTTCCCCGAGACCACCAATCTGCCCACCTTTCACGACATGCTGGCGCCGCTGGGGATCGCCTTTTCCAAGTCGGCGCCGGTCAATATCTCGCTGATCATCGGCCTGGTGCTGGCGGTGGCGGTGTATTTCCTGCTCTGGCGCACGCGCCTCGGTTACGAGATCCGCGCCTTCGGCAAGAGCCAGGACGCCTCCACCTATGCCGGCATCTCGGTCACCCGTATCACCATCGTGGCGATGATGATCTCCGGCGCCATTGCCGGGATGATGTCGATCAACAACACGATGGGCGAGAGCGAGCGCCTGATCCTCAATTCGGTCGAGGGCGCGGGCTTCATCGGTATCGCGGTCGCGCTGATGGGGCGCAATCACCCCTTCGGGGTGGCGCTGGCGGCGCTGCTTTTCGGCTTTCTCTATCAGGGGGGAGGCGAGCTTGCGCTCTGGACCAAGATCCCGCGCGAGCTGATCACCGTCATCCAGGCGCTGGTGATCCTGTTTACCGGCGCGCTTGACAACATGGTGCGCGACCCGCTGGAGCGTGCCTTCATCCGCCGGGCAAAGCGCAGGAAGCAGCAACAGCAGCAACAGCCAGAGCAGGGGGCCGCGGGCTGATGGACTATATCTCGATACTGCAGATCTTCGACTCCGCCGTGCGGCTCGCCACGCCCCTGCTGCTGGCCTGCCTTGCCGGGCTGTTCAGCGAACGCGCCGGGATCTTCGATATCGGCCTCGAGGGCAAGATCCTGGTTTCGGCCATGTTCGCGGCCTCGATCGCCACCTTTACCGGCTCGGTCTGGCTGGGGATGCTGGCCGGGCTCATGGGCTCTCTGGCGTTTTCCGCCATGCACGGGCTGGCGTCGATCACCTTCCGCGGCAATCAGCTGATCTCGGGGGTGGCGCTCAATTTCCTCGCCTCGGGGATCACGGTGCTGATCGCCGAGGCCTGGTTCGGGCTCGGAGGCCGCACGCCGGGGCTCTCGGGCGCCGAGCGCTTCCTGCCGATCGAACTGCCCTTCGCCGAGAGCCTCTCGGGCGTGCCGGTGCTCGGCCCGCTCTACAAGGAGCTCATTTCCGGCCATACGCTGCTGGTCTATGTGGCGCTGCTGATGGTGCCGGTGAGCTGGTTCGTGCTCTACCGCACCCGCTTCGGCCTGCGCCTGCGCGCGGTGGGCGAGAACCCGGCGGCGGTGGATACGGCGGGCATCTCGGTGGTGCGCCTGCGCTATGCCTCGATGGTGATTGCCGGCATCCTGTGCGGGCTTGCCGGCGTCTATCTCTCGACCGGGCTGGGCGCGGGCTTCGGCAAGGAAATGAGCGCCGGGCGCGGCTATATCGCCCTGGCGGCGCTGATCTTCGCCAAGTGGCGGCCCTGGTATGCGCTGGGTGCGACCATGCTCTTCGGCCTGCTGGAGGCGGTGGCCAACCGCTACCAGAATATCGACCTGGGCGGGTTCATCGTGCCGGTGCAGTTCATGCAGGCGCTGCCCTATATCCTGACGGTGATCATCCTGGCGGGTTTCGTCGGCAAGGCGATCCCGCCGCGCGCGGGTGGCCAGCCCTATGTGAAGGAGCGCTGATCCGGGCATCTCGGGGACCGGGGGTCTTGTCCGGGCGGCATGGCCCGTGCGATGAGCGCATGCGGCAGCGATGTGCGCGCCCCGGAGGCTCGCCGCTGCTTTCCGCGCCTCGACCCGAAGCGTCCGGCAGACAGCGACGGGTGCGCGCGGGGGGCGATTTTTCGCGGAAAAATCGCCGCCGCCCTATTCGGTGTGCGGGTTCAGGAGCTTTGCCAGTACCCGGTCGCGGGTGATCTCGCCGAGCAGTTTTCCCTCTGCCCTCACCGCCACGGGCTCCTTGCTGCGTGTCAGCCTTTCCATGACCGCGCGGATCAGCATGTCCGGGGCGACGCTGTGCGGATAGTCCTCCCCCCGGGCGGGCCCCATCACATCGCGGGCCGTCAGCACGCCGAGCGGATTCATGTGGGCGACGAAATCGGCCACGTATTCGTTGGCCGGGTCGGTGAAGATGTCGCGCGGCGTGCCTGCCTGCACGATCCGCCCGCCCTCCATGATCGCGATCCGGTCGCCCAGCTTGAAGGCTTCGTCGAGATCGTGGCTGACGAAGATGATGGTGCGCTTGAGGCGTGCCTGAAGGGCGAGAAGCTCGTCCTGCAGGCGGGTGCGGATCAGCGGATCCAGCGCCGAGAAGGGCTCGTCCATGAGCAGGATCGGCGCTTCGGTGGCAAAGGCGCGCGCCAGCCCCACCCGCTGCTGCATCCCGCCCGAAAGCTCGCTTACCCTGCGCCCGGCCCAGCCGCCGAGGCCGACCAGCTCCAGCTGGCGGTCCACCCGGGCGTTGCGCTCGGCGCGCGCCATGCCGGCAAGCTCGAGCCCCAGCCCGACATTCTCGCGCACGCTGCGCCAGGGCAGCAGGCCGAAGGCCTGGAATACCATGGCGATGCGCTTCTGGCGCAACCGGCGCAGCGTCGCCCCGTCGGCGCGGGTCACGTCCACCAGCCCTTCGCCGTCATTCACCCGGACCCGTCCGCGCGTCACCGGGTTGAGTCCGTTTACCGCGCGCAGGAGCGTGGACTTGCCCGAGCCGGAAAGCCCCATCAGCACCAGTATCTCGCCCTCTGCCACGCCGATCGTGCAATCATGCACGCCGAGCACCTGGCCGGTCGCGGCCTGTATCTCTTCGCGCTTCTGGCCCCGGTCGGCCAGCGGCAGCGCCCTTTCGGGCCGGTCGCCGAAGACGATGGAGACCGCCTCGAATTCCACCGCGGCGCTCATTTGCGTTCCACCCGCAGCATCCGGTCGAGCATGATCGCGACCACGACGATGATGAAGCCGCTTTCGAAGCCGAGCGCGGTGTTGACCGAATTGAGCGCGCGCACGACCGGCACGCCCAGCCCGTTGGCCCCGACCAGGGCGGCGATGACCACCATCGACAGGCTGAGCATGATGGTCTGGTTCAGCCCGGCCATGATCTGGGGCACCGCATAGGGCAGTTCCACCTTCCACAGCACCTGCCGGGGCGTGGCGCCAAAGGCCTCGGCGGCTTCGAGCAGCGGCGCGGGGGTGGCGGAAATACCCAGCTGCGTGAGCCGGATCGGCGCCGGCAGCACGAAGATCACCGTGGCGATCAGCCCGGGCACCATGCCGATGCCGAAGAACACGATCGCCGGGATCAGATAGACGAAGGTCGGCAGGGTCTGCATCAGGTCGAGCACCGGGCGCACGGCGCGAAACAGGCGCGGGCGGTGCGCGAGCGCAATGCCGGCCGGCACGCCCAGCCCCATGCAGACCAGGCAGGCCGAGAGCACCAGGGTCAGGCTTTCGGTGGTTTCGTCCCAATAGCCCTGGTTGAGGATGAACAGGAAGCCGAGCACCACCATCAGGCAGGTCTTCCAGTTGCGTTGCAGCCCCCAGGTAATGGCGGTGATGACGGCGATGACGATCAGCGGATGCGGGGTCTGAAACACCCAGAGGATCGCATTGATCAGCGCCTCGAGCACCCATGACAGCCAGTCGAAGAAAGGCGCGCCGGCTTCCTGCAGCCAGTCGAAGAAGCGCTTTGCGGTCTTGCCCACGGGGATCTTGGTGTCGGTCAGCCAGTTCATGGCGCCTCCGGAGGGATGAGCGGGGAGAGAGGGGAGGAAAGGGCGCAACAGCCGTGAGAGCGGGGCGGGGT
>JALWJU010000387.1 GCA_026997055.1 Paracoccaceae bacterium
CGACCGACAGGATCGGGTATTCGTCGATCATCGAAGCCGCGCGCTCCGGCGGCACCTCGATCCCCCGCATGTCGGGCGAATAGCGCGCGCGCAGGTCGGCCACCGGCTCGCCGCCCTCCTCGCGCTCGTTTTCATAGGCGAGGTCGGCGCCCATCTCGCGCAGGGTGGTGAAGAGGCCGGCGCGGGTCGGGTTCAGCCCGATCCCCGGCACCAGCACGTCGGAGCCCGGCACGATCAGCGCCGCACAGACCGGGAAGGCGGCGGAGGAAGGATCGCGCGGCACGGCGATTCGCTGCGGCTTCAGCTCGGGCTGGCCGGTCAGCGTGATGACCCGGCCCTCCTCGGTCTCCTCCACCCGGATCTCGGCGCCAAAGCCCGCCAGCATCCGCTCGGTATGGTCGCGCGTCGCCACGCGCTCGATCACCACGGTTTCGCCCGGCGCATTGAGGCCTGCGAGCAGCACCGCGCTCTTTACCTGCGCGCTCGCCACCGGCAATTCGTAGCGCACCGGCACCGGCTCCGCAGCGCCGACGATGGTCATCGGCAGCCGCCCGCCCGCGCGCCCGTAAGCGCGCGCCCCGAACAGCGCCAGCGGCTCGGTCACCCGTGCCATCGGCCGCGAGCGCAGGCTGGCATCGCCGGTGAATGTCGCCGTGATCGGGCTGGTGGCCATCGCCCCCATGATCAGCCGCGCGCCGGTGCCGGCATTGCCGCAGTCGATCACGTCTTCGGGCTCCTGAAAGCCGCCCACGCCCACGCCATGGACCCGCCATTCGCCCTCGCCCAGCCGCTCCACATCGGCGCCAAAGGCGCGCATGGCCGCTGCCGTGGCGAGCACGTCCTCGCCCTCCAGAAGCCCGGTGATATGCGTCTCGCCCACAGACAGGGCGCCAAGGATCAGCGCCCGGTGGCTGACCGACTTGTCACCGGGGATTTCCGCAACCCCCTTCAGGGGCCCCGTGGCGCGGGAGGTCATCGGGATCGGGGCGGCATGGCCGGACATGGACATCTCCTTCACTCTGCCCGACGCTGATAGCGCAAAGCCCCGCCCCGGTCCATCGGCTCTTCTCCGCCCGGGCCGCAAGCGGAACGGGATTGCCGGAAATATCCGCAAGGGCTGGCGCCCCGGTTTTGCCCAGAAAAGCCGTCATCCCCCCTTCAGCCGCTGCATCAGCCAGATTTCCTGCCCCGGCGCGACCGGCTCGGTCAGCGAGGCGGCGATGATGCGTCCGTCTATCGAGACGGAAACGCCCGCGTCGAGTGCGGGGGCGAGGCCGGGATAGCGCGCGCGCAGGGCGTCGAGCATCTGGCCGATATTGCGCGCCTCGACCTCGACCGCTTCGGCCCCGTCCGCATGGGCGCGCAGGGCCGACCAGAGGTGGACCTTAACCTTTGCCATCTGCCTTTGCTTCCAGCGCTTCAAGGATGCGCGCGGGGCGCATGGGCAGCTGGCGCAGGCGCACGCCGGCGGCGTTTGACACCGCATTGGCCACGGCGGCGAGCGGCGGGCAGATCGAGGTCTCGCCCACGCCGCGCACGCCATAGGGGTGGCCGGGATTGGGCACTTCGACGATCACCGTGTCGATCATCGGCAGGTCCGAGGCGACCGGGATGCGGTAGTCGAGAAAGCCCGGGTTCTGCAGCCGGCCGTCCTCGCCGTAGATGTATTCCTCGTTCAGCGCCCAGCCGATCCCCTGCGCAGCCCCCCCCTGAAACTGGCCTTCGACGTAAGAGGGATGCACCGCCTTGCCCGCATCCTGCACCACCGTATAGCGCAGGATCGTGGTCTTGCCGGTCTCCGGGTCCAGCTCGGCATCGACGATATGGGTGGCAAAGCTCACCCCCGCGCCCTCGGGCGTGGCCTCGTAATGGCCGGCGATCGGCCCGCCGGTGGCGCCCATCTCGGCGCAGATCTCCCGGATCGTGAGCGGCTCGAAGTCGCCGGCATTCTCGCCCGCCGGATGCGCCGCCCCGTCGCGCCACTCCACCGCCTCGGGGTCGATCCCCCACTTGTCGGCGGCGCGCGCGACGAGCTTGCGCTTTGCATCCCGCGCGGCCTTGATCACCGCGAGGCCCGAAGCATAGGTCACCCGCGAGCCGTGGCTGATCTCGTTATAGCCGAGCGAGGCGGTGTCGGCGATGGTCACCCGGATATCCTCGTAGGGGATGCCCAGCTCCTCGGCCGCCATCAGCGCCATGGAGGCGCGCGAGCCGCCGATATCGGGCGTGCCCACGGCGATCTGCACGGTGCCGTCCATGGAGAGCGCCAGGGTCACCGAGGTCTCGCCGCCGTAATTGAACCAGAAGCCGCAGGCGATGCCGCGCCCCTGGTTGGGGCCGAGGGGCGCGCTGTAATGGGGGTGGGCGCGGGCCGCCTCCAGCGTCTCGACGAGCCCGATACGCGGATAGGTCGGCCCGTAGCTGGCCCTGGTGCCTTCGCGGGCGGCGTTCTTCAGCCGCACCTCGATCGGGTCGAGCCCCAGCTTCCGGCACAGTTCATCGACCACGCTTTCCACCGCAAAGGCGGCCATGGGCGAGCCCGGCGCGCGGTAGGCGGCCTGCTTGGGGCGGTTCGTCATCACGTCGAAGCCGCGCTGGCGCACATGCTTGAGGTCATAGCAGGCGAATGCGCACATGGCGGTGAACTCCATCGGCGCGTAAGGGAAGGCGCCCCCCTGCAGGCGAAAGGTGCCTTCGGCGGCGGTCATGGTGCCGTCCTTCTTCATGCCGATGCGCACATCCATGGAGGCCGAACTGGTCGGCCCCGAGGCGCGAAACACCTCCTCGCGGCTCATCACCAGCTTCACGGGGCGGCCCGACTTGCGGGCGAGCGCCATGGCGACCGGCTCGATGAACACCGTCGTCTTGCCGCCGAAGCCGCCGCCGATCTCGCTGGCGGTCACGCGAATGGCGCTGGCCTCGACCCCGAGCAGCTTGGCGCAGAGCTTCTGCACGTTCCAATGCCCCTGGGTCGTGCACCAGAGCTCGCCGCGCCCGTCCGGCCCCATCTGCGCGAGGCAGGCATGGGGCTCGATATAGCCCTGATGGGTGGCCTCGGTGGTGAAATGGCGCTCGATCACCAGATCGGCCTCGGCAAAGCCCGCCTCCACATCGCCATGGCCGCTTTCGTGGTAGCGCACCACGTTGGGATGCATGCCCTCGGGCACGCCGGGCTCGGCCGCGCCTTCGCGGATCACCGGCGCGCCGGGCTGCATGGCCGCGTCCACATCGGTGACATGCGGGAGGATCTCGTATTCCACCTCGATCAGGGCAAGCGCATCGCGGGCGATGAATTTCGACGTGGCGGCGACGGCGGCAATGGCGTGGCCGTCATAGAGCGCCTTTTCGCCGGCCATGATGTTTTCAAGGATGTTCCAGTCCTCGCCCTCGAGGCCCGAGGCGAAATCGG
>JALWJU010000388.1 GCA_026997055.1 Paracoccaceae bacterium
GGTGACGTCCGGGGTGTTGGAGACCAGCACGCCGCGCTGGCGGGCGGTGGCGATGTCGATATGGTCCACGCCGGCGCCGTAATTGGCGATCAGCTTGAGGCGCTCGCCTGCGCCCGCGAGCATCCCGGCGTCGATCGTGTCGGTGAGGGTGGGCACCAGCACGTCGGCGCGCTTCATGGCGGCGGCCAGTTCGTCGCGGCGCATGGGGGTGTCGTCCTCGCGCAGCTCGACGTCGAAAAGCTCCTTCATCCGGGTTTCGACCGGCTCGGGCAATTGTCGCGTCACGACAACAGTCAGGCGCTTCCTGGGCATGGCGTGGCTCCCCTTCTCTTTCCTTTCGCCGCTGTTTCTGGCAAAGTGGCAAGGAAAGCGGCGGGGCACAAGCGCCTTGAGAGCGTGACCGGCCGCATGAGGCATCGCAAACGGGCAGGCGGATGAGGGGTTCAGCGATATTGGGAGTGATTCTGGCCGCGAGCCTGTCGGCGACGGGCTCCGCAGGGGCCGGGCCGGCGGCGCGGGCCGTGCCGGGGCAGGAGGTAGGGCCGGTGACGCGGCTGCCGATCCCGCGATTCGTTTCTCTCAAGACCGACGAGGCCAATGTCCGGCGCGGCCCGTCGATGAGCCAGCGGATCGACTGGGTGTACAAGGCGCGCGGGATGCCGCTGGAGGTGATCGGCGAATACGGCAACTGGCGCCGGGTGCGCGACCGCGACGGGGTCGGCGGCTGGGTGCATTATTCGCTCCTGTCCGGGGTGCGCACGGTGATCGTCGAAGAGGACATGCTGCCGCTCTATCAGCGGCGCGACCCGCAGGGGCCGGTCAATGCCTATCTGGAGGCCGGAGTCATCGCCAGGGTGGAGAAATGCGGGCCGGTCTGGTGCCGCCTCAGCGCCGGGGGCCAGCGCGGCTGGACCACGCATGCGGGCCTGTGGGGGCTGCGCGAGGGCGAAGAGCTGGACTGATCCGCTCAGCCATCCGCCCTGTGCAGCCGGTGGCCGAAGCAGGGAGCCGCCGGTTCCCCACAGGAGCGGTCCGAGCCCGGAGGTTTTCGCCCGCCTGGCAGCCGTTCGCCCTCGCCCCGGCGGCCAGGGCCCGCCCGACGGCCGGGAATGCCATTCTGCTCCTGCCGTCCTGCCGCAATACCGCGGCACGCCTTGCCCGGGCCCGGCCGCAAGGCGGATCACGATGCACACGAAATCCAAATCCGCCAGAATCATCCCCGTTCTGTAAGGAAAGTGGCGAGCAGCCCGCGAGAAACGGAAACCTGTTTACGGGTGCGAAACCTGGACGGTGGCCAGCAGCCGCTCCAGCAGACGCAGGCCTTCCCTCTCCAGGTCGAAGCCGCGATTTTCCAGGGACCAGCGCATGGCGAGGCCCTGGATCAGGGCCAGGATCAGGGCGGCGAGATCCTCGGGGGGGATGGTCGGCGTCAGCTGGCCGGCCTCCTGCGCGGCCCGGGCCAGAGCGGCAAAGCGCGCCCGGCGCCGGGCCATGACCCGCTCGAAATGGGCGCGCAGCTTTTCGTTTTCGGCGTGCAGTTCGCGCGAGAACAGGATCGCCGGGATCGCCGGATTGCGAGCGATGCCGGCGAAATAGGCGGCGACGATCTCGCGCAGCTGTTCGGCCGGAGTGGCGGCCCGGCTTTCGGGCTCATCGCGCCCGTCGGTCGGGGCGATCCACTCGCCCACCGCCAGCCAGATGTCGGTCTTGGCCGGGAAGTGGCGAAACACCGCCGGCTGGGTCAGCCCCACCGCATCGGCGATGCGCTGGGTGGTGACCCGGTCCGGCCCCAGTTCGCCGGCCAGCCGGATCGCGGTGCGCACGATCTCGGCCTTGCGATCTGCGGCACTCTTGCGGCTGCGCCTGGGGGCGGTTCGGAGGGTCATGCGGCTCTACTTTCCTGCTGCGACGGCTTCACCTTCGATACCAAGCCTGTAGGTGTCGTGGCAAGCCACGCATTGCAGCATCAGGTCGGTCACTTCGCCTATTACCACCAAGGGGTCGTCGGTGCCCGAGATGGTCTGGGCCAGATCGTCGAAGCTGCGGTGCAGGCCGAGCCCGAGCGTGCTGAATTCCAGCGGCAGCTTGGCCAGGATCTGCGCGTCGGCATTGGCGGCGGCCATGCCCATGGAGGTGGCCTTGGCGGCGGCCGGCTCCATGTCTCCGGCCAGCACGCTCTCCTGGATCTCCTGCACACCGGCCAGGATCGCGCGCATTTCGCCCAGCACCTGGTTGCGCTCGTCGGGGCTGAGCAGGATCGAGGTGCGCCCGTCGGCATAGGGCACGGTCTGGCCCTTGACGAGGAAGGTATAGGACATGGCGCCCAAGCCGATGGCGAGGACCAGGGCGAGGAACCAGCCGAGTTTGCCAAACGTGTTCATGGGGAAGCTCCTGTTGCGTCGTGGACAATACATGAATATCAAGAAAGTAAGTACTAACAAACGTTCCTGTCAAGATTCTCCCGGTTTTCCCCGGATTCCCCCCCGGAAACCGCCGGAAAGGGGCAGAAAGTGCTTTATCTCGCCGCTTACATGCCTATAGTCGCGCCCATGAACGAGAGCACGCATATCTCCGCCGGCCCGGGCCCGCGCACCGCCCCTGCCGCTGCGCCTGCGCTGCTGCTTCTTAGCTGCCTCTGAGCGTGCCGCTCGGCGCGACCGCTCAGAGGGAAATTCGCGCCGCACCGCACCCGACCAGCCAAGAAGAAGAAAGAACCCGACATGACCGACACGACTTCCGATCACGTATTGATCTTCGACACCACCCTGCGCGACGGCGAGCAGAGCCCCGGCGCCACCATGACCCATGACGAAAAGCTGGAAATCGCCGAGATGCTCGACGACATGGGCGTGGACATCATCGAGGCGGGTTTCCCGATCGCCTCCGAGGGCGACTTCGCCGCGGTGAGCGAGATCGCCAGACGCTCGAAAGACGCGGTGATCTGCGGGCTGGCCCGCGCCAAGCCGGCCGATATCGAGCGCGCCTGGGAGGCGGTGCGCCATGCCGCCCGCCCGCGCATCCATACCTTCATCGGCACCTCGCCGCTGCACCGCGACATCCCCGGCCTGTCCATGGACGAAATGGCTGACGTGATCCACGACACGGTGACGCTGGCGCGCAACCTGTGCGACAATGTGCAGTGGTCGCCCATGGACGCCACCCGCACCGAGCCCGACTACCTGTGCCGGGTGGTGGAAATCGCCATCAGGGCCGGCGCCACCACCATCAACATCCCCGATACCGTGGGCTATGCGGTCCCGCGCGAAAGCGCGCGCATCATCGAGATGTTGCTGGAGCGGGTGCCGGGCGCGGACGAAATCACCTTCGCCACCCATTGTCACAACGACCTGGGCATGGCCACGGCCAACGCGCTGGCCGCGGTCGAGGCGGGCGCGCGCCAGA
>JALWJU010000389.1 GCA_026997055.1 Paracoccaceae bacterium
CGACAGCGGCCACCGATTTCGCCGGTCCGGACCGGGAACCGCAGGCCAGTTGCGAATCATTTGCAGAAATTTCGCTGCATGTTACATTGGGCCATGACGAAGCCGGCCTGACGAGTCTTGGTCATCAGATCGCAAGTTTCGGATACCTGTCCCGGCAGTCTGCCTATCTGCGACACAAATCGCATGGGCGCAGGGTGGTGACATCCGGCGGTCGGGAAATGTGAAAAGTGCATGGCTAACGAGGCCTGAAGAGAAGAAACTGACACCGAGAAACCCGCAATCACCAATAATTCACTCCGAAATCCGCGCCGGGCGACAGAGTTGGCGGGGCTGCGGGCCAGGGCGTGGTTTCGGGGCGGTACCGAGCAGGGAGCCTTTCCCGCACAGGCCGGTTGCCGGCATTTTTGAAAAGACATTGAGCCAGAAGAAATGAAGGATGAAGAAAAAATTACCGAAGCAACCGGAAGCGGCGGGGGAAACCGCCTACCTGCATCCGAGCCAGGAGCGATTTCTGGAGTGTCGGGCGGCTTTCGCCCCCGGACGCGACATCCTCTACGAAGATCCCGGTTTCCTCGCTTCCCTGGATGCGAAGCTCGACCGGCTGCTGGCCAGGCGCCGGTTTCTCTCGCTCGACGTTTTTGACACGCTTCTGAATCGACAGAACGAATCCGAACTCAGCCGCTTCGTGGAGATCGGGCGCGAATTTGCCCGGTATCTGAACGATACGGCAGAGCCGGCGCGCGTGGTGGAGCCGATCGACGGCTTTTTCGCCCGCTGGATGGGCACCCGCATCACTTATGCCCGGCGTCCGAAGGTCGGCGGCTGCCGCGAGGGCTCTCTTGCCGAGATCCACGCCATTGCGGCGGCGATGCTGCTGGGCCGGCCCGAAGCCGGGGCGGTGCGCGCATTCCGGGAAATCGAACTCGAGGTCGAGGCCCGGCATCTGTCGGTTTCGCAGTTCTGGCTGGAGCGGATCAGACGGCATCGGGACAATGGCGGCACATGTATCCTGGTCACGGACATGTACATGCACGAAAGCGACGTGTGGAAGCTGCTGGAAAAGCTGGCCTTCCCGACCGATCTGGTGGAGCGGATATTCTCGAGCGCCGACCGGATCGTATCCAAGAAATCCGGCAGGATATTCCGCCTGGTCGAGCGCGAACTGACCGCTGCGCCCGAAGATTTCCTGCATGTGGGGGACAATTTCCTGAGCGATTATGTGCGGGCAAGACAAGCAGGCTGGGAAGCGCTGCATCTGCCGGTGCCTGACAATGAGCTGGCGCAGAGAGCCGCGGACCACGACGAAACGGCGGCCTGGCTTCTGGAAGAATACGGATATCGGACCGAGATCGCCTGTCCTTACAGAAACCTGGTGCGGGCAGGATCCGAAACAGGACCGGTTGTGGAAGAACGGGCATGAGCGACAGGAATGAGCAGCCCCCCCCGGCCGACCTTCTGGGGCCGGTCATCCTGTACTGGCTTCACCTGCTGCATCAGCACATCCGCTATCTGGACGATGGCGAGACGACCTTCCTGTACTGTACCAGGGCCGGACTGCGGATACGGGAGCTCTACCGGATATTCCTGCGGGAAAAGGGGTTTGGCGACGATCCGGGCGAGGTTTTCCGGATCTCGCGCCTGGCCGTGTGCAAGGGCGTGTTCGGCAGGCTGCCGGAGCGGGCGGGCCGGATCATCGAGGGCGAGTTTGCCGGCCAGCCGCTGCAGGCGCTGCTGGAAAGCCTGGTGCGCAACGAGCCCGCGCTGCTGCAGGCGATACAAGGCAAAGGCGCCGATGCGCGGGCCGAGCGGCCTGCTTCGGATTTCGGTCGCTGGCTCGGGGAGCCGGACCCGCTCGCCCGCAAGGTCAACGCCTATCTCGACCGCTCCACCGAAGCCTTCGCGCGGCATGTCCACGCGCTTTGCGGCGGGCGTGCGCGTGCCGTTCTGCTGGATACCGGCTGGAAGGGCACCGCCCAGAGCCTGCTTGCGAAGGCGTTTCCCGAAATCGCCTGGAAGGGGGTCTATTTCGGCCGGATCCCGGATGGGAGCACCGACCCGGATATTGCCGAAGGCGTGATCGGCACCCTCTTCGACGCCATTCGATACGACCCGGACCGGCCGGAAACCGCGTTCGTGCTGCACCGGCATCTGATCGAGGCGCTGCTTGAGACGAATGCCCCCTCCATCGAGGAGACCCTGCCCGGAGCGCATCTGTCCGGCGCAACCGAGGCCAATGAAAACGAGACACCCGACCCCGCGGAAGATGCGCATTATATCGCCGTCAGGGAATATGTGCGCGCCAATGCGACGCAATCCCTGGCCTGGATACATGGCCGCTATCAGGCGGCGATACGGGCGCTTGCCCGGCGTCTGGCCTTTCCGAGCCGGAAAGAGGCGCTGGAGCTCATGCCCAAGCCGCGCTCGGCCGATTTCGGAAAGTCGCTTCGGGTGCCGGTACTGCTCCCGCCCGAGGCGCATGAGGAGATAGCCCGCGAGCAGCGCCTGAGCCGCGCGCTCTGGCCACAGGGACAAATCGCCCTCGAATACCCCGAGAAACATGCCCGCGACCTGCAGGCGCGCAGCCTGCAACTGGTCCGGCCGGAGGATTACTTCCACGCCCCCGCCGCCGCGCGGCAGAGGGATGGCGGGCGGGTTGCGGTCATCACCCGCACCAAGAACCGCCCCATCCTGCTGCGCCGCGCCGCCGAAAGCGTGGCCGCCCAGAGCCATGCCGACCTGATCTGGGTCGTGGTAAATGACGGCGGCGATCCCGAAGCGGTCGAGGAGGTCGTGCGGGATTGTTTCGTGGAGAAGAGCCGGATCGTGCTGATCCACCATCCCGAAAGCCTGGGGATGGAGGCCGCGAGCAATGCCGGCATCGCCGCCGTGGCCGCCGACTTCGTGCTCATCCATGACGATGACGATTCCCTCGCCCCCGAATTCCTGGAAAGGACCGTGGCCTTCCTGCAAGGCGATGCGGGAGCGAAATACGGCGGGGTGGTCACCCGGAGCGTCTATGTCTCCGAGGAAATCCGCGGCGAGCGCGTCGTCGAGCACGCCAGGACGCCGTTCATGCCCTGGGTGCAGCAGGTGCAGCTTGCCGAGATGGCCACCGGCAATTTCTTTCCGCCCATTGCCTTTCTCTACCGGCGGGAAATGTGGGAGGAGATCGGCGGATATTGCGAGAGCCTGCCGGTCTTCGGCGACTGGAAGTTCAATCTCGATTTCCTGTCCCGGGCCGATATCGGCTTCCTGCCGGAGAGCCTGGCCCATTATCACCACCGCGACCGGGGCCTTGATGCGCAGCATGGCGCCTATTCCAATTCGCTTCAGGGCGGCATCGGGAAACATGTGGAATACGAGGCAATCCTGCGCAACATGTGCATACGGGGCCGGGAG
>JALWJU010000390.1 GCA_026997055.1 Paracoccaceae bacterium
CTGGCACTGGGCGCGAAAACCGTGAAGATGAATCACGGCCACCACGGCGCCAACCACCCGGTCAAGGATATCGAAACCGGGAAGGTCGAAATAACCTCGATGAATCATGGCTTTACCGTGGACAGTCAGAGCCTGCCCGAAGGCGTAAAGGAAACCCACACCTCGCTGTTCGACGGCTCCAACTGCGGTATCCGCATGAAGGACCGCCCGGTATTCTCGGTCCAGTACCACCCCGAGGCCAGCCCCGGCCCCCATGACAGCGCCTACCTGTTCGAGCGCTTCGCCGCCGCGATGGCGGCACGCGCCTGACCACAGCGGGGCCGCGACCTCTCGCGAAAAATCGGGGGCGCGCAAACCACGCGCACCCGGATCCTTCCGGACAGAAGAAAGGCGGGCACGGATCAAAGCGGCCCCGGGCGCAACTCCTCGCTCAGCAGCACATTGGCCTCCACCTCTCCGACCCCGGGCAGGACCATGATCCGCCGGCGCAGCACCCGCTCGAAATCGGCAATGTCGCGGGCCGCCACCCGCAGGCGGTAATCATAGAGCCCCAGCACATGATGCACGCTCTGCACTTCGGGGACAGCACTCACCGCGCGCTCGAAGTCCTCCAGGCTCACCCGCCGCTTGGCTGCCAGCTTCACCCCGAGAAAGACCGTGACGCCAAAGCCCAGCGCCTCGCGGTCCAGCACCAGGCGCCGACCGGCCAGCACGCCCGCCTCGCGCAGACGCTTCAGGCGCCGCCAGGCCGCCGGCTGACTGAGACCGAAGCGCCGGCCCAACTCACCCGCCGAAAGGGTCGCATCTTCTTCCAGCGCCGCCAGAAAGGCGCGGTCGGTCTCGTCCACCTTCACCGGAGCGCTCACAGCGGCAGCCCCCGGTCGGCCAGGATCTCGGCCATCTGCACCAGCGCCTCCACCTCGGCCAGATGCGGAAGCGTCAGGATTCGCGCGCGATAGAGATGCTGATAATGAGCCATGTCGCGAGCGATCACATGCAGGCGCACATCGACCCGGCCGAGAAAGGTCTGGATCTCCAGCACTTCCGGCACCTCGCGCGCAGCGGCGAGAAAATCGTCAAAGGCGCGCGGATCGCTCTTTTCCAGCGTCACCCGCAGGCTCACCTGCACCTCGTATCCCAGCGCCGCCCAGTCGATCACCGCCCGCAGGCCCCGGATCACCCCGGCCCGCCGGAGCCGCTCGAGATGGCGCGAGCAGGTGGCCGGCGACAGCCCGGCGCGCGCGGCGAGTTCGCCGAGCGGCAGATCGGGGGCCATCTGCAACTGCCGGATCAGGCGGCGGTCGGATTCGCTGATCTGCATGATCCTTTCATCTTTCCATAAATACTCATATTACAACATCCAAGAATTAGCAATTTGTGCGTAAAATGAAACCCAATTCGCCCCCTCCTCCCTATAGTGCCGCCATCGTCACCAAGAAGGAGCCGCCTCATGCGCGTCTATTACGATCGCGATTGCGATATCAACCTGATCAAGAACACCAAGGTCGCCATTCTCGGCTATGGCAGCCAGGGCCATGCCCATGCGCTGAACCTGCGCGATTCCGGCGCCACCGAGCTGGTCGTGGCGCTGCGCGAGGGCTCGCCCTCTGCCGCCAAGGCCGAGGCCGAGGGGCTCACCGTCATGGGCATCGCCGAGGCCGCCGCCTGGGCGGACCTCATCATGTTTACCATGCCCGACGAGCTTCAGGCCGAGACCTACAGGAAATATGTGCATGACAATCTGCGCGAGGGCGCGGCCATTGCCTTTGCCCACGGGCTCAACGTGCATTTCAACCTGATCGAGCCCAAGGCGGGCGTGGACGTGATCATGATGGCGCCCAAGGGGCCGGGCCACACGGTGCGCGGCGAATATGTCAAGGGCGGCGGCGTGCCCTGCCTCGTGGCCGTGCATACCGATGCCACCGGCCGCGCGCTCGAACTGGGCCTCAGCTACTGTTCGGCGATCGGCGGCGGGCGCTCGGGGATCATCGAGACCACCTTCCGTGAAGAATGCGAAACCGACCTCTTCGGCGAGCAGGCGGTGCTCTGCGGCGGTCTGGTGGAGCTCATTCGCATGGGCTTCGAAACTCTGGTCGAGGCCGGCTATGCGCCGGAAATGGCCTATTTCGAATGTCTGCACGAGGTGAAGCTGATCGTCGATCTGATCTACGAGGGCGGCATCGCCAACATGAACTACTCGATCTCCAACACCGCCGAATATGGCGAATATGTCTCCGGCCCGCGGGTGCTGCCGCGCGAGGAGACCAAGGCGCGGATGAAGGCGGTGCTCGACGACATCCAGTCGGGCAAGTTCGTGCGCGACTTCATGCTGGAAAACGCCGTCGGCCAGCCCTTCTTCAAGGGCACGCGGCGGCTCAACGACGCCCACCAGATCGAGGAAGTGGGCCAGAAACTGCGCGCCATGATGCCCTGGATCTCGGCCGGCAAGCTGGTGGACCAGGAAAAGAACTGAGCCCGAGCGCAAGAATGGCGGGGGCGGGCAGGCATGTCCGCCCTTTCCCCGAGGCCGAATCCGCCCTATCGTTCTGGCGAAGCGAAGGAGCGGCGACATGAATAGCGGCGGTTTTGACCTTGGACAGCTGATCTGGCTTTTCTTCATCCTGTCGGCCTTGCAGCCGATCTTCCAGCGGCGGATGCTCGAGGGCGCGCGCAAGCGCAAGATCGCCCAGATGGAAAGGAAGCGCAATTCGCGGGTGATCCTGCTGGTGCACCGGCAGGAGACCATGAGCTTTCTCGGCTTTCCGCTGATGCGCTACATCAACATCAACGATTCCGAGGAGATCCTGCGCGCCATCCACACGACCGAGCCGGACACGCCCATCGACCTGGTGCTGCACACGCCGGGCGGGCTGGTCATCGCCGCCACCCAGATCGCCCGCGCGCTCAGGGATCACCCGGGCAAGGTCACCGTGTTCGTGCCGCATTTCGCCATGTCCGGCGGCACCCTGATCGCGCTCACCGCCGACGAAATCTGCATGTCACCCAATGCCACGCTGGGGCCGATCGACCCGCAGCTGGGCCAGCAGGCCGCGGCCTCGATCCTGCGCGCGGTCGAAAAGAAGCCGGTCAAGGACGTGGACGACGCCACCCTGATCCTGGCCGACCAGTCGCAAAAGGCGATTGCCCAGGTGCAGGCCACCGCCACCAGGCTGCTCGAAGCCCGGATGCCCCCCGACAAGGCGGCCGAGCTGGCGAAAACCCTGTCCGAGGGGCGCTGGACGCATGATTACCCGATCTTTCCCGACGAGGCGCGGGCGCTGGGCCTGCCGGTCAGCACCGAGATACCGGAAAGCGTCATGCAGATGATGACGCTCTATCCGCAGCCCAACCAGCACAGCCCGACCGTCGAATACCTGCCGCGCCCGCGCGGGCCT
>JALWJU010000391.1 GCA_026997055.1 Paracoccaceae bacterium
GCGCACCGCCGTGCCGGCGGGAGTATTTGGGCCAAGATGAAAGGGGCGAGATGATACCGGGAGAGCTGTTCCCTGCGGATGGGGAGATCGAGTTGAATGGCGGGCGCGCGGCGCTGGTGCTGGAGGTGGCCAATAGCGGCGACCGGCCGGTGCAGGTGGGCAGTCATTTTCACTTTGCCGAGGCCAATGCGGCGCTGGATTTCGACCGGGACGCGGCGCGCGGGATGCGACTCGACATCCCCGCCGGCACGGCGGTGCGCTTCGAGCCGGGACAAAGGCGCGAGGTGCGGCTGGTGGCGATAGGTGGCGCGCGGCGGGTATTTGGCTTCAACGGGCAGGTGATGGGGGATTTGTGATGGCGACGAGGATTTCGCGCCCCGAATATGCGGCCATGTATGGCCCGACCGTGGGCGACCGTTTGCGGCTGGCCGATACCGATCTGATCATCGAGGTGGAGCGCGATCTGACCGTCTATGGCGAGGAGGTGAAGTTCGGCGGCGGCAAGGTGATCCGCGACGGGATGGGCCAGAGCCAGGCTTCCCGCGCCGAGGGGGCGGTGGATACCGTCATCACCAATGCGCTGATCGTCGATCACTCCGGTATCTACAAGGCCGATGTGGGGCTCAGGGACGGGCGCATCGCGAGGATCGGCAAGGCCGGCAACCCGGACACCCAGCCCGGGGTGGATATCGTCATCGGGCCGGGTACCGAGGCGATTGCCGGCGAGGGCAGGATCCTGACCGCCGGGGGCTTTGACAGCCATATCCATTTCATATGCCCGCAGCAGGTGGAGGATGCGCTGCATTCGGGGCTGACCTGCATGCTCGGCGGGGGCACCGGGCCGGCGCATGGCACGCTCGCCACCACCTGCACGCCGGGCCCCTGGCATATCGGCCGCATGCTTCAGGCAGTCGATGGCCTGCCGATGAATTTCGCCTTTGCCGGCAAGGGCAATGCCAGCCTGCCGGCGGCGCTCGAAGAGCAGGTCGCGGGCGGCGCGGCGGCGCTGAAGCTGCACGAGGATTGGGGCACCACCCCGGCGGCGATCGATAATTGCCTGAGCGTTGCCGACGAGGCCGACGTGCAGGTGATGATCCACACCGACACGCTCAATGAATCGGGCTTCGTCGAGACCACCATTGCCGCCTTCGAGGGTCGCACCATCCATGCCTTCCACACCGAGGGCGCGGGCGGGGGGCACGCGCCCGACATCATCCGGCTGGCGGGCGAGCCCAACGTCCTGCCCGCTTCCACCAACCCCACGCGCCCCTACACCGTGAACACGCTCGAAGAGCATCTGGACATGCTTATGGTCTGCCACCATCTCGACAAGTCGATCCCCGAGGACGTGGCCTTTGCCGAGAGCCGGATCCGGCGCGAGACCATCGCCGCCGAGGACATCCTGCACGACATGGGGGCCTTTTCCATCATCGCGTCGGACAGCCAGGCCATGGGGCGGGTGGGCGAGGTGATCATCCGCACCTGGCAGAGTGCGCACAAGATGAAGCTCCAGCGCGGGCGCCTGCCCGAAGAGAGCGGCGATAACGACAATTTGCGCGTGCGCCGCTATATCGCCAAATACACCATCAACCCGGCCATCGCCCACGGGCTGGCCCACGAAATCGGCAGCATCGAGGAAGGCAAGCGCGCCGATCTGGTGCTGTGGAGCCCGGCTTTCTTTGGCGTCAAGCCCGACATGGTGCTGATCGGCGGCTCCATAGCCATGAGCCAGATGGGCGATCCCAATGCCTCGATCCCCACGCCCCAGCCGGTATATTCGCGCCCCATGTTTGGCGCGCTGGGCCGGGCGGTGGAGGCTTCGGCGGTGAGCTTCGTCTCGGCGGCGGCGCAGGCGGACGGGATCGGCGAAAGGCTGGGACTGGCGCGCGAGACGGTGGCGGTCAGGGGCACGCGCGGCATCGGCAAGCGCGACATGGTGCTCAACGACGCCCTGCCGGTGATCGAGGTGGACCCGGAGACCTACGAAGTGCGCGCCGACGGCGAGCTTCTCACCTGCGAGCCGGCCGAGGTGCTGCCCATGGCGCAACGCTATTTCATGTATTGAGGGCTACCAGGGTTCGATCAATTGCACCTCCGGCTCGGGCATAATTTCGTGTTGCGGCGCATAAGCGCGAGGCCCTGCGCGGGCGGGGCCTTCGCGGGGCAGCGGGCGTGTGATCACCGCCCGCCTGCTCACGGATTTCCAGTAACGGGGGTCTTCAAGGATGTGCTCGGGCAATCCTTTGTGATCAAATCGCCTGCTGCGCCGTTCCTGGACAAGGGCCTGATAAGCCTGACCGCAGACCGGCTCGTTTGCCCTCATGTCGAGCAGGGCCGCGCGCAGCGTGGCTTCTTCCGCTTTGAGGCTCCTGATCAGGACACGCAGGTGGCCGAGCCGGTCAGCCATCTGCTGCGGGTCTGTGAGCAAGTGTTTCGTCATAATGCTATTGTTGTCGCATATTGCTTAATAAAAGGTTTATCATTGCGAAAAACCTCGCATCAGCCGGTTTTTCTACGGAGAGCCACATGACCCTCCCCACCGCATATATCCTGCGCCGCGCGGGCAGTTGGTCGGGGGCCCATGACCTTGTGACCCTCACCTATGAGGAGCGCTTTCTGCGGCGCAGGCGGCTTGTCACCGTGCAGGGCGAGGCCTTTCTGGTGGATCTCGCCGAGACCGTTTCGCTTGCCCATGGCGATGCGCTGGAGCTTGCCGACGGGCGGCTGATCGAGGTGATTGCCGCCGAGGAGCCGCTTTACGAGATCACCGGCGATCTGACCCGCCTCGCCTGGCATATCGGCAACCGCCACACGCCCTGCCAGATCGAGCCGGATCGGCTCCTGATCCGGCGCGACCATGTGTTGCGTGACATGCTGGAGCGGCTCGGCGCCGGGATATGCGAGATCAGTGCGCCCTTCACCCCCGAGGGCGGCGCCTATGGCCACGGGCGCATCCATGGGCACGACCATGGGCACGACCATGGGCATGATCACGGGCATGACCATGGCCACGGCCATTGAGCGCGATGCAGGCTGACGCCCTCCTCACCCTCGCCCGCTGGCTCTCGCCGGCCTTTCCGACCGGCGGCTTTGCCTTCTCGCACGGGCTGGAGGCGCTGGTGGCGGCGGGGCGGATACGGGATGCGCAAGGGCTGAGGGCCTGGCTCGAGGACATCCTGGCCCATGGCGCCGGGCGCAATGACGCGATCCTTCTCGCCGCAAGCTGGCGGGCGGCGGACGATGCGGCGCGCTGCGAACTGGCCGACCTGGCGCTGGCCTTGGCGCCGGGGGCCGAGCGGGCCGCGGAGACGCGCGCCCAGGGCGCGGCCTTTGCCGCCACGCTCGGGGCGGCGGGCGAGCAGGCGCTGCCGGACTGGCCGCTACCGGTGGCGG
>JALWJU010000392.1 GCA_026997055.1 Paracoccaceae bacterium
TTCTCGTTCAGGCATTTCCGTAAAGTTTCCGTTTCAGCCCGGCATTCTTGCCGGTTCCGCGCTCAGCCCCTTGAGGATCGGACAATCCGGGCGGTGATCTCCGGCGCAGGCCTCGACCAGCTCGCTGAGGGTTTCGCGCATGGACTTCAGGTCGGCAATCTTCTGGTCGATCCGCCTGAGGTGCCCTTCGGCCACCCGTTTCACATCCGCGGAAGCGCGGGTTTCGTCCTCGTAGAGAGCCAGCAGCATGCGGCAATCCTCGATCGAGAAACCCAGCGCCCGGGCGCGTGCCAGGAAGGACAGCTTGTGCAGATCCCTGTCGCTGAAGAAGCGGTAGCCGTTTGCGGCGCGGTGGGGGCGGATCAGTCGGATTTCCTCGTAATAGCGGATGGTCTTGGCCGGAAGCCCGGTGCGGGCGGCGGCTTCTCCGATATTCATGCGGCTTCTCCTTTCGGTTCGAGAAACGGTTTTGCCCGGCGCAGGCGCAGGGCATTGCCCAGTACGAAGACCGAGGACATGGCCATGGCCCCGGCCCCGAGCATTGGCGACAGCAGGGTGCCCCAGAGCGGGTAGAGGACCCCGGCGGCGACCGGGATCAGAAGCACGTTGTAGGCGAAGGCCCAGAACAGGTTCTGGCGGATATTCTTCATGGTGTCGCGGCTGAGCGCGATGGCATTGACCACGCCGGCGAGGTCGCCCGAGACCAGCACCACGTCAGCGGCCTCGATGGCCACATCG
Source organism: Paracoccaceae bacterium (assembly GCA_026997055.1). Lineage (GTDB taxonomy): Bacteria > Pseudomonadota > Alphaproteobacteria > Rhodobacterales > Rhodobacteraceae > JAAEUB01. Next base: position 739 of record JALWJU010000392.1, read on the forward strand.
GTGCCGGTGCCGATGGCAATGCCCACATCGGCAGCCGCCAGCGCCGGGGCGTCGTTGATCCCGTCGCCGACAAAGGCGACCTTGCGCCCGCCCTCCTTCAGCGCCTCGATGGCGGCGACCTTGCCGGCGGGCAGCACCCCGGCCACCACCTCGTCGATCCCCAGTTCGCGGGCGATGGCGCGGGCGGTGGCCTCGGTATCGCCGGTGATCATCACCACCTTCTTGCCCAGCCGGTGCAGGGCCTCGATGGCGGCTTTCGTGGTGGGCTTGAGCGGGTCGGCCACGGCGGCGACGCCCGCCACCTGCCCGTCAATGGCGATGAACAGCGGCGTGCGCCCCCTGGCGGCCCAGTCGCGCGCCTTTTCGGCCAGCGTGCCCGCATCGAGCTTCTTGCGCTGCATCAGCGTGGCGTTGCCGATCAGGAGCGCCTTGCCCTCGACGCTGGCCTGCAGGCCGAAGCCCGGCAGGGCGCGGCTGCTTTCGGCCCTGGGGATCTCGAGCCCGCGCGTCTCGGCCGCCCGCAGGATCGCCCCGGCGATCGGATGCTCCGAGCCCGCCTCGGCGCCTGCCAGCAGGCGCAACACCTCGGCTTCGTCAAAGCCCTCGGCCACGGCGATATCGGTCAGGTCGGGCCGGCCCCGGGTGAGGGTGCCGGTCTTGTCCATCGCCACCACCTCTACCTCCTGCAGGGTCTGAAGCGCGTCGCCCTTGCGAAACAGTACTCCCATCTCGGCGCCGCGCCCGGTACCGACCATGATCGAGGTGGGCGTGGCCAGTCCCATGGCGCAGGGGCAGGCGATGATCAGCACCGCGACCCCGGTCACCAGTGCATAGCCCAGTGCCGGCGTGGGGCCGAATGCCAGCCAGGCCGCGAAGGTCAGCGCGGCCAGGCCCATCACCGCCGGCACGAACCACCTGGTGATTCTGTCCACCGCGCCCTGGATCGGCAGCTTGGCCGCCTGGGCCTGCTCGACAAGGCGCACGATCTGGCTCAGCGTGGTATCGGCACCGACGCGGGTTGCGCGCATGGTGAGCGCGCCCGCGCCATTCACCGTGCCCGCGATCAGGGGGGCGCCCTCTTCCTTTTCCACCGGCACCGGCTCGCCGGTGATCATGCTTTCGTCCACCCAGGAAGTGCCGGTCAGCACCTCGCCATCGACCGGGATCTTTTCGCCCGGGCGCACATGCAGCACTTCGCCCACGCGCACCTCTTCCACCGGCACTTCCACCACTTTGCCCGCGCGCTCCACCCGCGCCGTGGACGGGGCGAGCTCCATCAGGCGCTGGATGGCCGCGCCGGTACGGCCCTTGGCCCGGGCCTCCATCCAGCGGCCGAACAGGATCAGCACCACGATCACCGCAGCGGCTTCGTAATAGACATTGGCCGTGCCTTCGGGCAGCAGGCCGGGGGCAAAGGTCGAGACCACCGAGAACAGGTAAGCCGCCGTCGTCCCCACAGCGACCAGCGAATTCATGTCCGGCTTGCCATGCAGGAGCGCCGGGAAACCCTTGGTATAAAAGCCCCGGCCCGGCCAGGCCATGACGATGCCGGTGAGCACGAACTGGATCGTGTTGATGCTGAATTCGCCGAGCGTGGCGTATCCCCATTCGCGCAGGGCCGGGACCAGATGCCCGCCCATTTCAAAGACGACGACCGGGGCGGAAAGCAGCCCGGCGATCACGGTCTGACGCAGGGTCCTGCGCGCCTCCTCGGCCTTGCGCTCGACCACGCTGCTCGCCTCGCCGCCGGATATGACCCTGGTAGGATAGCCGTATTCGGTGGCGATGCGGGCGAGCTCGGCGGCGGTGATTTCGCCGGGCACGATGGTCACATGGGCGGTCTCGCCGGCGAGATTGACGCGCACGTCGATTACTCCCGGTGCTGCGGCCAGCGCGTCCTCGACCCGGCCCACGCAGGTGGCGCATGTCATCTCGCCCACTTCGAGGACAACCTCTTCGGTGGCGACCGGGTAGCCTGCCTTGTCCAGCGCCGCGCGCACCGCTTCCAGATCACCCTCTCCGGCGAAATGCACTACTGCCGTTTCCGCCGCGAGGTTCACCTCGGCTCCCTCGACTCCGGGCACCGCTTCCAGCGCCTGCTCCACCCGTGCCACGCAGGAGGCGCAGGTCATGTTCTCGACCCGGATCGTCATGTCATTCATCGGTTTTCCCTCGGAAATCCCCTCGGTTCCGGGAGATATGGGCCTTCCAGTATTGGGAAGGTCAAGAGGAAGCGAAAAGATTTCTTGACCTTGCCGCGCGGGAAGGCCTAGCCGGTAGCAAAAGCGTCAGAGGAGAAGAAGAGATGAGCGTGAAATTCCACGTCCCCGACATGAGTTGCGGCCATTGCAAGGCGACGATCGAGAAGGCCTTTGCCACCACCGACCCGCTGGCCGAGCTCAGCTTCGACATGGAGGGCAGGCATGTGGAGATCGAAAGCGAACTCGATGCCGAATCGCTGGCAAAGCTGCTGAAAGAGGCGGGCTATCCGGCCGAGGCGGTCTGACCCGGTGCGCCCCGCTGCGCCTGACGCAGCGCCCACAGACCTGCAAGCAGCGCCTGTTCGCCACCGAGCCGGCCGGGGGGCGCGCCCTGGCCGGTGAGCCCGGTCGCATAGGCATCGGCCAGCGGTCCGTCGCCGATC
>JALWJU010000393.1 GCA_026997055.1 Paracoccaceae bacterium
CGCCCAGCCCCGCCCCCACAGAGGTATAGACCAGCGCGCCGGGCAGGATCCCCAGAAAGGTGCTGATCACGAAGCGATGGAGCGGCACCCCCACCAGCGCCGGCAGCAGATTGGCGACGAAAAACGGCATCGCCGGCACCAGCCGGATCAGAAACAGTACCGGCCACTGGTTTTCGTCGATCCCCGCCTTGATTGCCCGGAGGCGGCCTTGCGAAGCCTCCATCCGCGCAGCCAGCCGCTCCCCCAGCCCCCAGCGCGCGGCCAGAAACAGCAGCACCGCGCCGATCGTGGCGCCGATGACATTGTACAGCACCCCCGGAAAGGTGGCGAACAGAAAGCCCCCGGTCAGCGTCGCCACCGTGGCCCCGGGCAGCGACAGGGCCACGATCGCCACATAGACGGCGACAAAGCCGACCGCCGCCAGCAGGTAATGGGAATCGCGCAGCGCCAGAAGCGCCGCCCGGTTCTCGGCCAGCGCCTCGAAGCTCAGCACGTCGCGCAGAACGAAGGCGCCCGCCAGCGCCACGACCAGAACGACAATCAGCGGCAGGCGCCTGAGCAGCAACCGCGCCGCAAAAGGAGAATGCTCCGTCATCGGGACCTCTGATGGCATGTCGCTCCAACATAGCCCCCGCACGCCATTTTCCCAGCCCCCTCACGCCCGCTTGATGGGCGGTGAGGCACGACGTCGCGCAGCCACCATGTCCCCGCCGCCGCCGCCGGCCCACGAGACATTTGACTTGGCCCGCATTGCTGCCTATAGGCAGGGCTCTGAAATGCACATGGCGCCGAATCCGGGGATTCGCGCGCCCAGACGGAGACGGGCGATGAAACGCACATTCCAACCTTCCAACCTGGTGCGCAAGCGCCGCCACGGCTTTCGCGCGCGCATGGCCACCAAGGCCGGGCGCAAGATCCTGAACGCGCGCCGCGCCCGGGGCCGCAAGAAGCTGAGCGCATAAGCGCCATAGCCCGGGCGCATGACAGCAGCGACCGTACGCCGCCGGAGCAGCAGCCCCCGGCGGCTTTCCTGCGTCTGCAAACCCTGAAGAAACGCGCCGATTTCCTCGCCACCGCACGGGCGCGCAAACAGGTCACCCCCGGTTTCATCCTGCAGGGGCGCAAACGTCCCGGCACCGACGGCGACGATACAGGCAAGGATATCCGCATCGGCTTCACCGCCTCCAAAAAGACCGGCAATGCCGTCACCCGCAACCGCGCCAGACGCCGCCTGCGCGCTCTGGCCCGCGAGACCCTGCCCGAAGCCGGCCGGCCCGGCTGGGACTATGTGCTGATCGCACGCAGGCACAGCACCACCAGCCGTCCCTTCGCGCAGATGCGGGCCGACCTGCGCAGAGCCCTTTTTCGCCTGCACCGCTGACCCCTTTCATCTTTCCCGAATACTCCACGGGGGTCCGGGGGTGTGAAACCCCCGGCAAGCCACAGGCCCCGACGCCGCCTTGATACTTCCACCATGAACCCCTTTACATATTATTATGCGAATGTGTTATTATGCGCCCCACAAACTCAGGAGAGGAGCGCGACATGCCACTGGAAGTGAACGGCACCACCATCGCCACCGACGAAAAGGGCTACCTGGAAAACACCGACGACTGGAGCGAAGACGTGGCCAAGGCCATCGCCGAAGCCGAGGGGATCGAGCTCACCGACCGCCACTGGGACGTGATCAGCTACCTGCGCGAGGAATATTTCGAAAACCACGGCAACCAGCCCAATACCCGAACCATCATCAAGGCCATGAGCGCCCAATGGGGCGAAAAGATCAAGCAAAGCGACCTCTACGCCCTGTTCCCGCTGGACCCGTCCAAACAGGGCGGCAAGATCGCCGGCCTGCCCGAAAGCCGCCGCAAGGGCGGATACTGACCGAGTCGGGGAGGCGGCATTGCCTCCCCCACGCCCGGCGCCTATATATCCCGCACGAGGCGCCCGACATGTCCCCTTTCGCATATATCCTTGCCCTTCCGGTGCGCGCCTATCGGCTGCTGCTCAGCCCCTGGGTCGGCCATGGGTGCCGCTACCAGCCCACTTGCAGCGCCTATGCGCTGGAGGCACTGGAAAGACACGGCGCCATCCGGGGCAGCCTCCTCGCCTTGCGCCGTATCGGGCGCTGCCATCCGCTGGGCGGCGCAGGCTATGATCCGGTACCCGGCAGCGACCCGGAGGCGGATGCCCGCAAGTCCTGCAAGACCGCCCCTCCCCGCACCGACCGGGATCCCTGACTCCTCCCGAACCACCTTTCGGCGGAACCGGACCGGCTCCTCGCGAAGCCCGCATGACCCGTTGTCCCGGCAAATGCCTCACTCCGTTTCGAAAACCGCTGTCCCGGATTTTTCTCGAAGTGCTTTAACCTTTGGTCAACCTTGATGTGTTCTCTTCAATTCGAACATAGCGGGAACAGAAGCGGACAGATGCAGATATCACCAGATCGAACACCCCCTGCCCCCGGCCAGGGCCCATCCCTGCGGAGCAATTGGCACGGGAAAAGGCAGGGAAGGCAAGGAGAGCACCTCCCCGGCCCCTGCCTCACCCACCGGCTTTTCAAGAGGTTGCAATCTCGTACCCCGCCATAAATGGGGGGTCTATAGTGGCGAATTTCACACAGTTTTCGCACATGCTACGGTTGTTTTCACCCCACCGCGCAATCCGAGGTTTACATGCAGAACGAATGGATCATTGATGTTCTTACTGACCTGCGGCACTTTTCCGAAAAGAGGGGAATGCATGCCACAGCGTCAGCGCTGAGGGATGTTTGCCTGGTCGCGCTGGCCGAACTGGCCGAGCTGGAGGCGGCCGGGAATGCGCAAACGGGGCTGAACGCAGGCCATGAAGGCAAAACTGGAAAGCCTTGTCACCCGCTTGCAGGCAGCGACGTCGCTTGAGCACCTGCAGGCCGCCACCGAACAGCTTTGCGACATCCTGAAAGTCCGCCACGTCGTCTATCACTGGGTCAATTCCGACGGCGAGCGCTTCGGCGCCGGCACCTACAGCGATGCCTGGGTCGATCGCTACCTGGAAAAGGACTATCTGCGCATGGACCCGGTCATTTTCGGCTGCCTGCAGCGCTTTACCCCGGTGATCTGGAAAGAGCTCGACTGGTCCTCGCGCGCGGCGGCCGCCATGTTTCGCGATGCGCTGGCGCACGGGCTCGGCAATCAGGGCTATACGATCCCGATCCGCGGTCCGAACGGCCAGTTCGCCCTGTTCACGGTCAATGACGAGCGTGACGATGACGCCTGGCTGGCCTTTGTCGAAGCCAATGCGCGCGACCTGATGATCATCGCCCACGAATTCAACAAGAAGGCACTCGAATTCGAGCGCGATGGCGAGGGCGCCCCGCCTCCCGCCCTGT
>JALWJU010000394.1 GCA_026997055.1 Paracoccaceae bacterium
TTCCGACGCCGCTTCGGGTTTCTGCTCGGGCCGCGAAGCTCCTCCGCTCCAACCGCCCATCATCGCCTTGAGAAAGGCCTCCTGCTGCGCCTGCATCGCCTCGAAGCCGGGCATCTGCGCCAGCGGGTTGGGCAGGCTTCCCATGTTTTCCATCATCTTCGCCTGCCCCTCGCGCAGCATCTCGAAGGACATGGCGAGAAATTGCGGCACAACCGACTGCGCCTGGCTGGTATAGGCGCGCACGAGATCGGTCAGCACCTCGACCGGCAGCACGTTTTCACCGCGGCTTTCATGCTCGGCGATGATCTGCAGGAGATACTGGCGGGTCAGGTCCTCGCCCGATTTCAGGTCGATGATCTCCACATCGCGACCCTCGCGGATGAAGCGGGCGATGTCTTCGAGGGTGACGTAATCGGAGGTTTCGGCATTGTACAGCCGCCGGCTGGCATAGCGTTTGATCAGGAGCTTTTCGCCCTTGGCGCCCTTGCGTGTCATCTGCCCATCCTCCATGCTGCGCAGCAAAAGCTTACGCCGCGCCTGCACAAAATGGCAAGGGCCGAGAAAAAGGCGGGCCCGCGTGGGGCCCGCCAGTCGGTCTTTCCGGTACAGGGAGGAGAAACCGGAAGAGGTAGGAGAAAGATCTTACTTTGCCGGTGCGGCAGACTTTTTCGTGGCCCTGGCCATCTGGTCGGTGGCCTTTTTCACGGCAGCTTCCGTTTCCGAGCCCAGTTCCCTGCCGACCTCCAGCATCAGGTCAACCGTTTCGGTCTGCACCTTCCGGGCGATCTCGGCAAAAGCGGCGAGATTCTCGCTGGCGACCTCGGCCTGGGCCGAGGCGAATTCGGTGATGGCCGTGGCGTAGTCGGCGGGCTCTGCCTTGGCCGCGCTTACCTGGCCCAGCCTGGCGATGGTGTCCTTCGTCCACCTGGTCGAGATTTCTGCGGATTTCTCTGCCGCTTCCAGCGCCACGCGAGCGAATTTCTCATTCAGCGCCGCAGTGGACCTGAAAGTATCCTGAAAGGCGCTCGCATCGAGCGGAAAGGCGCCCAGCATCTCCTGCAGGGTCTTGGTATAGTCCTGGGTCCTGGCCATGTCAGCCTCCTGAATATCCCTCCGGCGAAGCCGAGTTTCGTCTGTCTGAGAGGCATATATATGCTGCGACGCAGCATTTCAAGTGCTTTTCTGCGCCGCGGCATGCCGGCTAGACTGTCAGCTCCCGTGTCACATATTCGCCGGGGGCTGGCCCGAGGATGCGCGCCGGATCGCCACAGCCGAGCGGGCGCGCGGGCACCTTGCGACCGGAGCGTTTCGCCAGCCACTTGCCCCAACTCTCCCACCAGGAGCCTTCGCCGAAATCGGCCTCCGCCTGCCATTCCTCCGGTGTGTCGGGCCAGGTTTCATTGGTGTAATGGCCGTATTTCCTGCGCGAGGGCGGGTTGACGATCCCGGCCACATGGCCGCTTTGCGACAGGATGAAGGTCTTGTCCGCCGCCCCCATCGCCCGCACCCCGCGCCATACCGACTTCCACGGCGCGATATGGTCGCTCTCGCAGGCAATGGAGCAGAGCGGCAGGGTGATGTCCGACAGATGCAGCCTCTCGCCCATCAGCGGCAGGCCATCGGTGGCAAACAGATCCTGCTGGCACAGCCAGCGCAGGTATTCGACCGCCATGCGCCCGGGCAGGTTGGTGCCGTCGCCGTTCCAGTACAGAAGGTCAAAGGCCGGCGGCGCCTCGCCCATCAGGTAGCTGCGCACCGCCGGGCCATAGACCAGATCGCGCGCGCGCAAAAAGGAAAAGGTCCGCGCCATGAACAGCCGACCGAGAATGCCGGTCTGGGCGCATTCGGCCTCGATCCCGTCGAGAAAATCGTCTTCGAGAAACACCCCCACCTCGCCCGGGTCGGAAAAATCCGTGAGCGTGGTAAAAAAGGTGGCGGATTTCACCGACTCATCGCCGCGCCGCGCCATCAGCGCCAGCGTCAGCGCCAGCGTGGTGCCGCCGATGCAATAGCCGGCGACATTGACCTTCCTCACCCCGCACAGGCGCTTGACCTCCTCGATCGCACTCAGAAAGCCCTCTTCGATATAGGTGTCGATGCCCACATCGCGATAGCTCTCGTCCGGGTTCACCCAGGAGATGACGAACAGCGTGAAGCCCTGTTCGGTGATCCATTTGACGAGGCTGTTTTTCTCCCTGAGATCAAGGATGTAGAATTTGTTGATCCAGGGTGGAAACAGCACCAGCGGGGTGGCGTGGACCTTTTCCGTACGCGCTTCGTACTGGATGATTTCCATCATCCGGTTGCGAAAGACCACCGCGCCGGGGCTGGTGGCGATATTGCCGCCGACTTTGAATGCCTCGGGGTCGGCAAGGGTCGGGAGCAACTCGCCCCGGTGCGTCTCGAGGTCGCGCACCATGTTTTCGAGCCCGGCGATCAGCGACTGCCCCTCGGTCTCGATCGCACGCGCAAGCGCCTCCGGGTTGGTGGCGAGAAAATTCTGCGGTGCCATCAGCTCCAGCATCTGCCGGGCAAAGAAGCCGACCCGCTCGCGCTCCCGTTCGTCAAGCCCTTCGAGCTCGCCCAGTGCCCGCTCGGTGGCGTCCCGTGCGGCGAGGAACTGGGCACGCGCCACGCGGTAGAGCGGAAGCTCCGCCAGCCCTTCCGGGCCGGGATCTTCGCTGCTTTCGGCGGCGTGGCGCAGCCAGTCGGCCCAGAAGGCAAGCTGGTCTCGCATCAGCCTGGCCGGATCATGGGCGAGGCCCTGCATCCAGGCACCCACCGCCCTCGTCCAAAGCTCCGGCCCCGGTGCCTGCAGGCTGGGGCGGATGTGGCGCTTTTGGCCGAGCGCGGCCACCAGGCGGGCCGAAAGCGCCTCGATTCGCGCCAGATTTTCCGCAAGCTGCGCAACCTCGCTGCCTGCGCCCGCGCCCTTTTCGCCCTCGTCCATTGTCATCGCGCGCTATCCGCATTAGGTTCTTTGCACGCGCAGCATAACCGGATTTGCCGCGTGGGAACAGTCCGAACGGAACCAAGAGAGGCAAAGAGGGGCCGAAAATGCGATACATGGCCACCTATGACCTGATGGAAGCGATGCGCGGGGCCAACCAGTGGCTCGGCGCCACCGCCCATGCCCTTGCCTCATCGCCCATGGTCAGCATGATTCCCTCGCCCGCCTTCCGGCTCATGGCAGCCTGGGGCGAAGTAACCGAGCGCAGCTTTGCCCGCATGGCCACCAAGCCCGACTGGAACATTCCCTCGATCACCTGCGAAGACGGGCGCGACCATCTGGTGCGCATTGACAGGCTGATCGAGCGCCCCTTTGGCGACCTGATCCATTTCCATGTGATCGGCCGGCCCGAAAGGGC